>JANMGN010000518.1:0-2917 GCA_031374645.1 Chitinophagales bacterium
ATGTTTTCCCAAAAGAAGGTACTTATACCATTCGTTTGATAGCTTCGCCAGGTTCGGCTTGTGCAGATACGACTTTTCACATCATAAAATTAGATAAATCTACGCTTACGCCAGATTTTACTTTTTCTACTTCAAATTGTACTGATAGTATAGATGTGAAACTCGAAGATAAATCAGCTGACCCAGCAGGCTTACCGCTTACTTGGGAATGGAAAGTGTTTTTAGGACAAGATACTGTAAAATCAACCTTGCAAAACCCGACCATAAAACTCTGGAAATCAGGCTCTTGGACTGCAGAATTGACTGCTTTTGCCAAAAATGGCTGTCCTAAAATTATTCAAAAAGAACTACTTATTGATTTAATAGATCTCAACGTAAAAGACACAGTTCGTGCTTGTATTGGCGACGATGTGGTGCTGATTGCTAATCCAAAAAACTATAAATATGTTTGGTCTCCAACAGCTGCATTTTCAGACCCAACTATCCCGACCCAAACCGCAGTAGTTACATCCGAACCAAAAGTTTACACTGCCGAAATAAGCAGCGCATCTTGCAAAGCAACAAAAAAAATTACGGTTTTACCAGAACTTTCTACACCAAAACTAATAATTACAGCAACACCTGATACTATATTTTTGGGAAAAACAAGCCAACTCGATGCTACTGTTTATCCGTCTAATTACAAATATTTTTGGAATCCTGTAACGACCTTGAGTAGCGACAAACAAAGCAACCCTATCGCAAGCCCAACAGAATCAACGACTTATAACTTAACTGTTACACCACCAAACGGTGGCTGTGCTGCCGTTGCCTCTATCCGTATCAATGTTGTTTTGCCAGAATGTGCAGAACCTTACGTATATGTTCCAAACGCATTTACGCCCAATGATGATGGCATAAATGATATTTTGTACGTTCGTGGCCCCGTGAAAGAAATTTATTTTGCAGTTTATGACCGATGGGGACAAAAAATATTTGAATCTACTGACCCAACTACAGGTTGGGATGGTTTTATAAATACCAACGCTATTGCGCCCGATGTCTATGGCTACTACATAGAAGCGATTTGTTTTGACGGCAAAAAGTTTTTCAAAAAAGGAAATGTTACGCTAATAAGATAAGTAAAAACGTTGCCACACTTTGTTTTTCGACCAAATATATACATAGTTTATTTGTTTTTCTCAAAAAAAAGCTATTGTTTTGCATAAAATTTTAAATAAAAGAAAACCATGTATAAATCAAAAATAGCAGGAATCGGACATTATGTTCCCAATAAAATCGTTACGAACGACGATTTAGCAAAAGTAATAGATACCAATGACGAGTGGATTCAAGAGCGTACAGGCATCAAAGAACGTCGCTATGCCGAAAAACACAAAGAAACTACCACTACTTTGGGCGCAAAAGCAGCTCAAATTGCCATTGATAGAGCTGGAATCACAAAAGAAGACATAGATTTTATTATTTTTGCAACGCTAAGTCCAGATTATTATTTCCCTGGCTGTGGTGTTTTGTTGCAGCGTGAAATGGGTTTTGCGCAAACACAAGTTGGCGCACTTGATATTCGCAATCAGTGCAGCGGATTTATATACGCTCTTTCTATTGGCGACCAATTTATAAAAACGGGTATGTACAAAAACATACTTATAGTAGGTGCAGAAATGCACTCGATGGGTTTAGATTTTTCTACACGTGGACGAAATGTGACCGTGATTTTTGGTGACGGAGCAGGTGCAGTAGTTTTACAACCTACCGAAAAAGAAAATCAAGGCATTTTGACCACAAAACTCCATGCTGACGGCACGCACGCCGAAGAACTCGCATTTAGAAATCCTGGTAGCCACGGTGGTTATCATTCTCCTGACGAAGATTTCAAATTTCCTGACAGCGAATATGGCGATATTTTTATTTACCCAGGAATGCAAGAAACCCAAGATATTTACCCTAATATGAATGGGCAATTTGTGTTTAAAATGGCAGTACAAAAATTTCCAGAAGTGATAAAAGAAGCACTCGATACTTGCGGTTTGCAGACGAGCGACATCGATATGCTCATACCACATCAAGCAAACCTTCGTATCGCACAATTTGTACAAAAAACCTTGCGCTTACCAGACGAAAAAGTATATAATAATATCCAAAAATACGGAAATACCACGGCAGCTTCCGTTCCGATTGCACTTTGCGAGGCATGGGAAGCTGGAAAAATAAAAGAAGGCGATTTGGTTTGTTTAGCAGCGTTTGGTAGCGGATTTACTTGGGCATCAGCACTTATTCGCTGGTAAAAAACAACGAAATTATCGGATAAAAGACGTAAAGTGTATTTATTTCAAAAACCAGATGACAATCTTGACCCTACATCGCTGTCATACGACGATAGGAGTTTGGCTATGACGGTCTGAAACTTACGTTTTTTAAAAACAATACTTTAAAATGTCCTATTTGATAATTGCAACGGTCGCTTTATTAGCTTCTTTGCTCACTTTTTTTTCAGGTTTTGGCTTAGGAACGTTGCTGCTTCCTGCTTTTGCATTGTTTTTTCCTATCGAAATAGCTATTGCGCTGACAGGTGTTGTACATCTTTTGAGCAACGTTTTTAAGTTTGTACTTTTGGGCAAAAATATTAATAAAACGATATTGCTTCGCTTCGGAATTACGGCAGTAATAGGTGCTACAATTGGTGCATTGTTACTTTCGCAACTCAATGAAAATCAAATACTTACATCTTGGAATGATGGAAAATATAATATCACTTGGCTAAGAATAATCATGGCTGCCGTAATGCTTTTTTTCGCACTTTTTGAGTTGATACCTACATTAAAAAATTTGAATTTCGATAAAAAATATTTGCCTTTTGGCGGTTTTTTAAGCGGATTTTTTGGGGGACTTTCTGGGCATCAAGGCGCATTGCGAAGTG
>JANMGN010000523.1:0-7235 GCA_031374645.1 Chitinophagales bacterium
AAGGCAGTCCTGCTTTGCGGCAGTGCAGAGTTCTTTGCAGTGCCTGTTCTCAGAAAGATGTGTTCCGAGGGCTTTGGCAGTGCGCTTGTTCTTTGCAATGCCGTAGGCATTGCAAAGAACGGTGGCATCTACGAAGTGCCGTCCGTTTAGGCGGCATTTTCGTAGATGCGTTGTTCTCTCCTTTTTTTGAGCTAAGAATTACTAAGCTATTGAATAACCACATAGCCAATTTTGAAGGCTCTTTGGCGGCTGTGTTGCGCCTGCGGCAGCCGACAATGTGCCTTCAAAATTAGCGGACATCGCCCGAACCTTTTAAACTACTGCAAACCGTTTTACGATTATTCTGTAATTACCAATGGCAAGACATTGAGCCAATTTGAAAATTTCTTAAAATCGCTTACATTATGTGTCAAAATATGATTTATTCCCGCACTTTGGAGCGTGGCAGCGATGTTGAAATCAAAAACATCTCTTGATGTTGTGATTTGTGGCAATAGAGAAAGCCAATTACCTAAGGTATCGTTTGTTTCATTGATAACGGTAAAATCTCTACGAAAAGCGGCTACGTTATTCAATACACTTTGTACGGTTTCTTGAATTGGTAAATTATTGCGCTGTGCGGTTCGTAACGATACAGCGGTATATTCCCTCACGACTTGGGTACTGATAATTAATTCATTATCACAGTCTGCCAATTCGTTTATCCTTGCAATCGCTTGTGCGCCGAAAGGGTCGGCTGGATTGTTGGCATAAAAGAGAATGTTCGTGTCTATGAAAATCCTTGTCTTAGATACGGTCTTCATAGATGTCGTCACGTTGAATGATATAATCACTTACAGGCATTGCTAATGGTTGAATATCAGCCAATAGCATCATGCGTTTTTTACGCTTTGGTTCATTTTTTGCTTCTTTTTGCTGTTTATTAAGCAAAAATTCAACAAAAAGATGTAGTTCTTCTAAATGTCGATGATTTAGAAACTCTATTTGTTGGGTTAGTTGTACTACGTTTGTATTCATCTTGAAACGAAATTTTAGAACAAAATTACGGTTTATTTTTTGAAAACCTAAAAAAAGAATTACTTTTTAAATTTTAAATACATTTCTCTAAACTCATCTCTGTGTTTTGGAGATACAATAATATTGTGTGAAGTTTCAAAATGTGTAATCGTAACTATTGTGTTATTCCCTTGTGCCTCAGGCGTTTTTGTAATCTCGGCAACTTTGATAATAAATTCTTTGTGACACTGTAAAAAGCCTAAATGCTTTGTTAGTTCTTTTGACAAATCAGGAATTGTTTGGATTACATCTATTGGCTCAGTTCTCGTTTTTAGATAAACATGAGCATTTACTCCTTTTGTTTGTGAACATTCATCAATCTGATATTTTCTTACCAATGCTATGTCTTCTATATTTACTTTTTCTGCATCTTTACCACTTATTCTTAGTGTAATTGTAGGCTTAGATACTTCAAGTAGTAAATTTTGTTTTTCTTCTGTAAATTGCTTGTATTGAGCTTTTAGATAATCATTCTCATCCAATGTATTGCTAAATGCTCTATTAATTGTAATTATTTGGTTATGTTTTTCCGCTAATTCTCTATCTTGCATACCAATTTGTCTTAAACAAGACCTATATTCAACAACAACTCTATCCAATTTATTCATCAAAAAAAGTTGTAAAGCGGGACTATCTGTTAATTCTTCAATCCTTGCTTGTTTAGTCAATACTAAGCCGAGTATTTTTCTATCTTGAATAATATCTGATTTAGTTTTTTCATTTTTAGCATCAATAGTACAAATAACTTTATCTCCTTTGTCAATGAATGTTGTTTCTACATTTTCATCTGCATACTTTTTCTGTGCAAAATCAGAAAATGCTCTACCTAATTCAGTTAATATTACTTTTTGTTGTTCATCATGGTATTCTAAAACTATATCGTAACTATTTTTATTATATATATCCAATAATGAAATATCAACAAGGTCTTGAAGTGCTATACAAGTTATGTTATCTACTATCATTTCGTCAATATTTGCTCCTGTAAAATTAGTATTTTCATCAATTTCACAATATTTAAAATCCGCCCTTCTTAAAATAGCACATGAGAAGTTTGTACCGAAAAATAGGCTGTCTGAAAAATTAATGCTTTCGAAATTGATATTGCTCAAATCAAGGTTGCAAAATGAACATTTTACAAGATTTGCACCGATCAATTTTTTTACTTTACTGAAATCTAATCCTTCGAAATTAATATTATTTTTTGTAAATGTCTTACCTTTCTCATGACCACTTGAAAGCCAAAGCCCATGTTGAGCAACATGAAAATCAAGTTCCTCCTGTGTGAATTTCTTTTTTTGATACATAATTTTTTAATTGTTTAAAACTAAAAAAACCCCAATAAAGGTTAAAATTGATAATAAAAGTTTAATTTTTAAAGGAATTGAAGGTTTATATACTTCATTTTTATAAAATTTATAAAGTATTGGTATAATAAAATCACTCAATAGACCCATTGTTGCAATGATTGTAATTGGTAAAATACGGTCTTTTGCAAATGCCAATGGAAAAACACTAAATACAAACTGAAAGGTACTAAATAAACTTGCAATAAAAAATATTTTTTTGTTACTTCGTATTATTTCAAATAGATATACCAACGTACTTTTAATACTTTTTTTTCTAAATGCCAATAGAGAAAAAACGATTAAATGCGGAATAAAAAATGTTAAAAATTCGTAGGTCAGATAAGGCGCAATCAAAGCATTTTTATAATGTTTTATTTCAATAACTTTTTCTACAATTTCAGCATCAATAAATAATGCGCTACCACATGAAACGGCTGAAATTACTGCAAAAAAAGCTGCCCACCTCGAAATTTTTGTAATTTTTTGCGATTTTACAACACAATATATACTTACACTTACTACAATTAGACCTCCGATTATTTTATTTTGCGAAAAAATATCATGGTTAATCCAAAAACCTAATAATGCAACAACCAATAAATAGAGCTGAAAAAATATGGTATAAATTGGTGTTTCGTATTTGCCTATCACATAAGCCTCTGTAAATATATGCGTTGCATATCCAAAACTCATTAACAATAAAGGTATCAAAAGTAGGTATTTTGAATTGTAAGTATTCCACAAATTTACGTCTGACGGAATATTAAATTCCCACCCATACAACGCACTTGAAAAAATAATCAATATTAACAGTATCAATGATGCACCTCCATATAATATAGTAGCATACGCCAAATTAATTTCTAACACATCTTTTCTTCCTATCTCATCTTTTTGAGCTTCTTTGTAAAAAAAGGCGTAGCAAATATAACTCACTACTGATATTAATGCTGTAATAACAGCAATTATATTATTATCCATTTCTCTGTTTAAATTACTGAATATAATTTTAAAGGGACAAAGTTAGGTCAGAAATGAGCAATCAACAACTTTTTTCAATACTTTTCATCAAGTATTTATACCTGTTTATCGGGTATAAATACTTGATGAAATTCGCTTTAAATCAGGTGTAAATAACTCATTAACAAGTATTTATACTTGATTAAAAGAATGTGTTTTTTTTGTTTATATAGAATAAAGTAGCGCATCTTTGCAGCGGAACAAATTCACAACTAGGCAACGGAGGTTTTTTTTTAACTATTTTTTTATCACTCAACAAAATTCATAATATGAAGCAAGCAATAACTTTACTTTTGTTTTTATGCTGCGTACTAGTTACTTTGGCACAAAGTACAAGGCAAGAAGCGTATTCAGATTTCGTTTCCGCTAAAAATGCACCTTATCACAGTATGATTGGAATGAGCTACTATCGAGTTGAAGAATTCAATCGACTTGGCGAAGCTGCGCAACGTCTATATGGTTTGAGTAATCAAGAAGAAACAGTGGCACAATTGCGTACTGCAAATCGTGATTTGCAAGCTCAAAACAACGTCCTTAATTTAGAGTTAGAAAACTTACGAAGAACATCACAACAGATGACCGCTGCCATAGCTCAGACTACACCAAAGGTGCAAACTAACGAAGACGGTACTGCCGATGAAGATACTGCCGACGACGATACTCCAACAAAAAGAACGAAAAAGAAAAAGGGTAAAACATTTACAGATTGGCTCATTGACAACGCTTTGGTGCTTATCCTACTACTTGCAGGTGGCTCTTATTATCTTTACGAAAAGCGTAAAAAAACAACCGTGTAATCATTGATTTTAGATGGATTAGCGGTATAAAATAAAAGCCGCTAATCATCTTTAATATTTAAAATACTATTTCAGTACTGCCTTAGTGGTCGGCTTACTGACAGGGAACTCTATTGCTTATTTTTAACAAAATTCACTTTATTTTTTAACATAAATTTCTAAATATCATGCAAATTTTAAAACAAACCATTGTTATGATGATGCTTTTTGTATTGCTTTTGACAAGTTGCGGCACACTAAAAGAGAAAATGCTGACAACGTCAAAAGTAGAAAGAAAAGGCACAAACAATCTGTCGCAAACAACTGAAAATCATTTAGTTGTAAAAAAAGAAGCGTTAAATGAAAGCATCCTTCAAATAGTAGAAAATGAAGATGTCAAAATTTATGGCTATGTACTAGATGCCAAAAAAGACAGCCTTGTACGTAATTTTCAAGGTTTTATAATTTTGGACGCATCAACCTCAATGCCCTATGCAGATACCTTGCGTAATGCCATTCTAAGTCCTAATTTTTTTATCTCAAATGGAGCAAACAAACAATGTGGTTTCTCACCTTCTTTGGGTTTTGAATTTAAAGAAAATGGTAAAGGTGTAATGATCCTCCTCATAGATCTTGATTGCAATGTTGCAAAATTCTATGATGTAAAAACAAAGCAAACTCAAATTCGAGATTTTGACAATGCAAAGGCTAAAATGATTGCTTTTGCTGAAAAATCGTTTGGGCAAAAATTTAAAGATAGGCAAAAAATTACGACTACGCTACCTACACGCACAATTAAAAATAAAACAAATTAATTTTATTTCTTAACATTTTTTAAATTTTGAATTCACTATGAAGAGTAAATTTTGTTTACTTTTTGCAATGGTTTTGGTGTTCTCTCATCTTTCTGTTGCTCAATCAATCCAAGGTATTATTGTTGATGGCGGTTCTACTGCCTCCAATATTACGACTGACCTTTACGCCAATCGTTTCCGCGAGATTTCGACTGCGTTAGGTTACACTTTTAATGTTCATCGTTTAAAATCAAGCGATGGAAATGTAGTTAGTACACTTGAAAGCATACAATGTGCCGCAAACGATATTTTTATCGTGATTTATGCTGGACATGGTGCAAATGCTGATGATGGTTGGCCTGGTTTTTCATCAAAAAACGATGGCGAATACATCAAAATCGGCATGACCGAAGTTGTTACCGAATACCTCAATCGCTCGAATGCACGATTAAAAATTATTGCTTTCGATTGTTGTAATCACGGCCCAACTACTCGCCGCCCAAACACTAACTCGGTTGCTCCTCCAACTGCAACGATTTATCGTTTACTATTTGGCGATGCACGTGGTTTGATTAAAATGTGCAGTTCTGATGAAGGTAAAGTTTCATGGGAAGCTGCAAACTATGGTGGTTTTTTCTCCAATAGTTTATTAGCTGCAATGAAAGACCCTGATTGTATTGGTAGTAATGCTACACAATCTTGGCAATTAGTAGCTGAAAAAACTAAAACGCTAACGAATGAAAAAGATAGACATTTTGGCAAGGAATTGCAAAATCCTAAATTTTCCGTTCAGCTTGGAGTTACTACACCAAGAGGAGGAACAAGTGTTGCAAGTAGAGCGCAAAATGTAAGTGTGCCTTCAACACCTCCAAGTAATACGCCCGATAACCATTTACCCAAAAAAGGTATAAAGCGTAAAAATTAATTTTTCAATCAACTATACGGTTAATCTTGCGGATAAAACTGTATAGTTGATTTTTTCCAAACATCTATTTTTTTAGCATTTAAAAAATAAATTAACATGAATTTTACATACATTAAACGAGTTACTCTTTTGTTATTTTTGTTTGTTGCAACTATTTTATCAGCGCAAACAAAAATACATCTTTTAAAAATTATCGATACTGATATGACTTCGGACGATGGCGCATTTCCAAGCGAATTGCGTGATGGAGCTGTAAATACTCGCCTTCAAATCAATATCGAAGCGGTATTCTTAGCAAAATATTTGAATTTGAATGAAAACGACATTATCCATTATGAAGTGTCGGGAAAAGAAAAAGAAGGCAAACAAAACTTCACTAAGGCTGGTTTAGAGCGAACTTTGGATAGTTTAGTTAGCTTGTGCAGTGTTGGCGATTATGTTATCGTTGCCAATTATACACATGGATTGAGAAGTGACCGTAACAATACAGATGCTCCTCAAATTTCACTTGGACTTGATTATTCAAAAGAATACTATTATTTTGATGATGTTTTATTGAAGATTGAGCGTGCAAAACCTGCTTTTATTTTTTCTTTGGTAACTGCTTGTCAAAAGAATATCCATGACCAAACATTGGTAGATAACCCTTTACGTTCACGTACAACGCCTTATCATGCGCCACCTTCACGAACTTTTGTAGGCGCAAATAATAGAGAAGAAAGTACTTATCAGTATCAACTATTATTTCAAAATCAGTCGTATCAAAACTATCAGACTGTTTCAGTTGAGTTATATAGCTGTTCGCCTGACCAATATTCGTATGTAAATGCAGATGGCGGAACGTTTGCTTATGAATTTTTCAAAACCTTCAAGCAAAAAATGTCAGTAGGTGGTAGCGATGCTGTATCATGGAAAAATATAGCTTCTTTAATAAAAATGAATGTCGAAGAAATCACAACAAACTATGATAGAGGAATGCAAACGCCTTTCGGCATCATTCGTTATATCAATAGCGATGGACGTGTGGTAAAAAGAGAGCCATTGAGCGAAGGTGTAAAAAAAGAAGCTATTCCGCTTGAAAAGCAAGATGTTTATTTGGAATATACAAACTTGAATAAAAAGCCGCCATTTCGTTTAGCCATTCGATTTGTTGTTTTAGCGGGAGATTATTTGGCAGAAGGCTATCCCGAAATTTCTAAACAAACACTTGATATTGCAATTGTAGCACTTGAAAAAGAAATGTTGAAAAATGAAAAGAACAAAGTAAAAATTTCTAATAATAAAATTACTCCCGCAGGAGATGTAATGTACTTTT
>JANMGN010000526.1:0-7243 GCA_031374645.1 Chitinophagales bacterium
GGAACAGAGATAAAATCTATTCGTGCAGGTTATGCGAACCTAAACGATGCGTATTGTACTTTTGAACATGGCGAAATTCATGTTCGTGGTTTGCATATTTCAGAGTACGCAAACGGTACTTACTACAATCACGAAGCGAAACGAGTTCGTAAATTATTGCTCAAACGAAATGAACTAAAAAAACTCGAACGAAAGCTAAAAGAAAAAGGTTTTACGATTATTCCTTTCAAATTATATACGACCGAAAGAGGTTTTGCAAAATTGGGTATTGCTTTGGCACAAGGTAAAAAAACATTTGATAAGCGTAATACGCTCAAAGAACGTGACATCAAAAGAGATATTGATAAGGTCGTGAAGCAGTATAAAAATAAATAGTTTTATAAAAAAAGCGGTTGATAGCTTACGCCATCAACCGCTTTTTTTATTTTCGCTATTTCTTACTTCTGAACTACCAATCTCTTCACAGATTGACGTTGTTTTCCGTCCGTAATTTGCATTATATAAACTCCGTTTGAAAGGTTATTTACGTTCAAAGTTGCTGTGCCAGCTTCTACGTTTGGCATTAGTGTGCTGTAAACAATTTGTCCCAAACTGTTGATAAGACTAACGTTCAAATTAGTATTTTCTTCAAATCTGTATTGCAAATTAACTTCATTTTGCGCTGGATTTGGATAAACGCTCATTGCGTTACTGAAATCTGCATCGTTTGTATAAAGCACTTTTTTGCAATTGACACAATAATTGAAACAAACAGTATCTAATTTGGTATCAACTGCTGCAACTGTAAGTTTACGGTTTCCGCCTGCTACTGCACAAGAACCTTGCGCTTTTTCGTCCGTTCCCCAAGCCTTTCCGTTCAAAAATTTATATTCATAATCGCCTGCTGGCATCGGAATAGTTGTAGAATATATATTTTTACCATTGTCTTTTAAGAAAATAACACCAGGCGACCAGTTTGCTCCTGACGCTGCTGCTGCTTGAAAACTTCCTGCGATAGAGATTCCATCTGCCGAAATTATTTTTTCCAAAGACATATCTACACTAAACGTAACTTCACGCTTATCGCAAGAGTAGCATTTTTTGAAACAAACAGTATCTAATTTCAAATCTGCAGTTGTTTTTACTTCCATCACACGATTTCCACCAGAGACAGCGCAAGAACCATTTACAGATTCGTCCGTTCCCCAAGCCTTTCCATTCAAAAATTTATACTCGTATTTTCCAATAGGAAGACCTACTGTAATGGTATAGATTTTTTTACCAGCCGGCGTCAAAAATAAATTGCCAGGAGTCCAGTTCGTACCACCTGCTGCTGCTTGAAAATTTCCTGCAATAGAAACACCATCTTTTGAAACAGTAGCTTCATTTGTCAAATCAATTGCGAATGTTACAGCTGCTTGGTCACAAGCAAAGCATTTTGCAAAACAGACTGTTTTTAAAGTAGTATTTCCAGAAATAGTTACAGCACGATTTCCACCGCCAGCATCACAAGAAGTTTTACTCAAAGATTCATCTTTGCCCCAAGTATTGCCGTTAATGTATTTGAATTGGTAATCTCCATCAGGAATTTTTACCGTCAAAGAATAAACAGTACCAGTACCTTTGGTTAGTTTTGTAGTATTGGGCTGCCAAACATCAGGAAAACCTGCTAATTTTTGGAAATCGCCTGCAATATAAACACCTGCTGTGTCCACCTTAGTTGCGCCCATATCTACCGAAAAAGTAACGCTTTGCTTTGGCTGAATTAATTGCACATCATCAACATAGTATTTTGTATTTGTACTATCTGCATAAAAATTAAAACCACCCAATTGGCTATTTTTAACTGCGGCTGTACCGTTTGTTGCAGCACTCCATTTCCAACCCAATGTTTTATTGTTAATAGTAATTGTTGTAGTATCTTTTGCAATATCTATCGTTTGAACGACCTCGAACCAAGTATCTTTTTTATGTGTAATTGCTCCAATAACTTTGCCGCCAGCTACTACACTTCCGCTTCCGTTCAGATTAAAAAAGACATCGTTTGCCCAAACGTGCTTTGCTTTCGTAATGTCGTGTTGTACACTGTAATACGCTCTTTTTCCAGTCGGAATAAACATTTTATGCTTTAAAATGTATGAGCCTTTTGTTTTTGCACCAGCATCAAAAACAACATCTTGTGTTGGAACTGATGTTCCGTCAATTTTGAGTGAATTTTTGCCGCTTGATGAGTTTTCATTAGAAACTATACCATCACCAGCGTTTACGGTGTCGCCGTCCCAAACGTCCCAATTGGTAGATTGAGCATTTAAACCACCAGTTGTATATTTATCAAAATCATCACAAATTATAGCATCTGCATCACAAACCAAAGGAAGATTTACACAAGCATCACAAGATTTGAAACAAGCTGCTGCTAAATCAATCGGCTCAGTTTTTACGATAATTCTGCGATTACCAAATCCTGCATCAATAGAACAAGCACCAGAAACAGATTCATCTTTGCCCCAAGTATTACCGTTTACAAATTTGTACTCGTAAGTTTCGTCAGATTTTACACGAATTTTTTTAGACCAAATAGAAGAACCAGCTACGTTATCACAAAGCGTTTTTGAAGGATCCCAACCTTGGAAATTACCTGCTAAATGAACACCTTTTGCATCAACCTTTTCATTTTTCATATCTACACGCAAAGTTACATCAACAGAATCTGCTTTTATGAAACTTAGTGCAAACGTGAAGCTATCAGGAGAAGCTAAATCATTCCATTCGATAAAATAAGTTTTGCCCGCATTGACCGAAACGCCAGCCAATTCAGCTGCTTCATTTTGCGCATCAACTGTATTTTTAGCACAAGCGTCGAGACTTTTTCCTACTTGTAAAATAGAATTACCTACCAACTCATACATATATAATGATGTGTTTGTACCATTACCGCAAGAACTTACTGTAACTTTACCTGATTTGCTCGGCTTGTACTCATACCAAATAGCGTTTGTAGCTGAAGTAGTAGCTGTATCGCCAATTGCACCTGGACCAAATGGATTGAAAAAATCAGAAGAAGGCGCAAACCATGTACCAGCAGTTATTGGATAAGCATTGTAAATATCTGTATTAGGTTGGTAAACTCCTGCAAAATAACCGTCTGGGTCAGCAGCAATTTTTGCTTTTATTTTAGCACCTTGTCCATTTGTAATCATCATACAAGGTACATCAATTAAAGCTGCTTTTGCTGCATTTGCCGCACTGGCTGTCATAACGACGACGGGAGAAGTCGTTCCGTTCACAATAAAAATTGCTACTGCACCTTTTCTCCAAGCATGGTAACATTTGAGGTCAAAGCTGCAAGAACCTCTATCTATCAAGGCGATTTTTCCAGTCAAATCATCTAAAATAGTATCACAAGCAAATTGAGACCCTGTCTTATCTTTTACGATAACCACGTCGCCTGAAATCAGAGAATCGATATTATAGTGTAGTCTTTTTCCGAATACAGCAGGTGTTGCGCCATAAATATCTATACTATCTTGAAAAACTGGAAAATCACTTTTGCCCAAACCTTGAATAATGGCTGTTTGTGCTTTTATTTGCCCAAAAAAGAGTAACATTGCAGCAACAGTGAATAAATTGTAAATTTTTTTCATTAAAAAATGTATTTATAAAATTAAAAAATAATATTTTTACAAATGCAAAGGTATAATATTGTTTCAACATATTAAAACAATATAATTGTATGGTATTTGGGCTGGTTTTTTTAAAATTCATATTCAGCGGCAGTCGCTGGGCTAAAATAACTTTTGGTGCAACCTTTTTTAGCATAATGCTGTCTTGTTATTTGTAGTACAAATCAGATATGATTTGTTAAATTGTTTTCATAGATGCAAAAATTATTCTTTTTATCATTATTTATTCTTTTTATATTTGCGTGCGAAAAAGTAGGCGAAGATAAAGACCCTAATGTAATAGGAGCAAATCCGCAATTACCTGGCACAAGTACGGCAGAAAGTGCTCAAAGCGTTTTTTACACATGGCAAGGTAATGACGTAGTGGTTGATATTTCTACCTTAGAAAATATCAGTAACATCTCGTCGATTACTATCATTGAGCAACCCAAATACGGGACAGCAGCTTTTACAGGTAATTTTTTATACTACACGCCAGACGAATCTATCATTGAAGCGGAAGACCAAGCTGTTATAGAAATAAAAAAGAATGATAAAACAGTTTTAAAAGAAGTTTATTCGTTTAAAATAAAAGCCAAAAATAGCGATATTCCTTGTCACACAGGTGCATTGCCAGATAAATTTGAGATAGATGCTACAAAATTAACCATTTTAGATGTTTTAGAAAATGATAAACTTTGTGATGCTACTGCACTAATCCCGAACTCGTTGAAAGTAATTATTGCACCCAAGAAAAGTGTTGCGCAAGTAAAAAATAATACAATAGATTTTCTTCCAAATCCTAATTTCGATAAAGGTAGCGACTTTTTTGTGTACCAATTCGCTGTAAAAAATAGCGAAGGGAATACCCTGCTCAGAAGTGCAATTTGTACTGTGAGCGTTGCTGAAAAAAATAATAGTGGCTGCAAAATGATATTGATAGATGATGTGATCACAATCCCTATCAATTTCCCTTCCGATTCTATTTTAATACGTCCCTTGGATAACGATAAACTTTGCGCTCCTGCAAATACTGGGAAACTAGAAATTATCCAAAATCCTAAATTTGGAACAATCTTGAGTATTTCTAACAATACCATAGAATACAAACGTCCGAAAACAAGTCCTGGACCAGGTTCTATTTTAGATGCAATAGAGTATAAATTTACCCAAAATGGTCAGGTAAAAAATGCTACCATAAAGATAAAAAAGCAAGACAATAATAATCCGAACTGTGTATCAAAGGCGATTAATGATGAGATAAATATTTCACTTACAAAAACTAAAATTGATCTTTCAAAAGGTTTTATTTATGTAAATGTCTTCGATAACGATGTTGTTTGTGGTATGTTGAAAAGTCTAAAATTAAAGGACATTGTCATACCTGTCAATGCAAAGCTGACAAACGAAAATAATATAGGATTTATAAGATATACACCAGAGAACGGAAAATTTGAAAAAGGAGAACTAACGTTTAGTTACGAGTTTGAAGAAGAGGGAAAAACACAAGTATATAGCGGAAAAGTAAAAATTAAGTTTGTAGATTAATGGTAGCTAAATAAGATTGTCAAGGCGGTCTTCCTAACTCATTTTATAAAAGGGAGAAAATATTGACTAAACAAACGATGATTTTTCCATCTGACCAAGAGTTGCTCGAACGTTGTTTGAAAAACGATTCGAAAGCACAATTTTTTTTATACGAAAAGTACAGCGCTCGTATGAAAGGGATTTGCCGTAGATATACCCAATCTGATGAAGATGCGGAAGATGTTTTTCAAGATGCTTTTGTACGTATTTTCCAAAATATACATACCGTACAGTCTGCTGATACTCTTGTGTATTGGATGAAAAAAATATTTGTTAATACCGCAATTAACCATTATCACAAACACATCAAGCAGCAAAACAACGTCAGTGATGAGGTATTGGCTTATGAAGGAAATAACGATAACAATTTGATAATGAGCAGTTTATCTACTGAAGAATTATTAAAAGTTGTCAAGCAATTACCAGATGGTTTTCGGATGGTTTTCAATATGTATGCCATAGATGGCTATCAACATTCGGAAATCGCAACACATTTGGGCATTAGTGAAAATACATCAAAATCACAGTATTCGAGGTCTAAGGAGTGGCTTCGAAAACGACTAAAAGAAATAGGAATAGTAGCGTATGAAACAGATTGACAATAATTTTGAAGATTTTTTTCGGGAGCAATTTGAGGAATTCGAATCTGCTCCCAATCCAGATTCTTGGCAAATTATTCAAGAACGATTGCAACAAAAACGCCGCCGTATCGCTTTATGGTGGTGGCTTCCAACTGGTATAGCTGCTATATTGATAGGATTTTTATGTCTAAAATCTTTTTCAAATAAAGCAAATGAAAATACAGTCGAAACGGTAAAAATAGAACGTTCAACTAATACAGATACTATTATACATACTGATACTGATACAAATAAAAGCGAAGAAAACTCAACGATAAGAGAAGAAAAAACAACACCAATTTTTGAAAATAAAATCAAAAAACAAGCTGTAAAAGATATTTTACCTCAAAGAAAAAATACACATTATGAGCTAACGCAAGTACAAAATGAAACTACCGTTTATCACGATGTGCCAAACATAGACAATAGTACGCCAAATACGCCGCTTCAAACAATAACTATTGAAAATAAAATAGGAGAAAATAAGGCAAAAATAAATATTTCATTTTTACCAACATTGCTAAATCAAGTCGTTTCTGGCGAAGAAATTATTATAAAAGCACCTTTGTCAATCAAGAGTGAAGATAAAAACACACTTAATAAACCCCAGAAAAAAGCATCAAAAATAGTTACTTTTGCTGTGGACATTGCGCCAACATATAATTTTAAAAATATTGCGCCAAATACAAGCGATAAAAGCTATATCAATAATATTTCAATTCCAGCAATTGCATCTGCAGAGCGCATTGGTTTGCAAATTGGTACTGACATTGACTTCAAAGTAACGAAATACTTGGGTTTTTCAACGCTTTTGGGCTATCAATATACTCCTTTTGATGTGGCTTACGATTTGCGTAAAAATGAGACACCTAACATTGACGCACTTGTTATAAATAAAGGTAACACATTGACTATCAATAGTGTTACGTATGACACAGAACGTATAAGCGTTTCACAAAATTGGCACTCGCTCAATGCCACTTTTGCTTTAAATTTTTACAGCAACGAAAAAAATAAATGGAGTGCAGGTATCGGTACAGGAAAATGGTTTGGCAAAGATAAACCGTCTGGAAATCCTTTTTTTACAAGTCTGACCTATACGCACAAGTTTAACAACGGCTTAAAAGTTGCGCCTTTTTTCCGCTACGATTTGAAAAATTATACCTCAAATAATAATTTACTAAAAGTGCAACCTTACCAATTGGGTTTGAAAATACAGTTTTAATATTTAATCGTATTAGATAAAATGCTCCGAATAACTTTTCGGAGCATTTTTTTGTTTATGAAACCAAAACCTTTATTGTTTTGAAATATTCTAAAAAAATATTTACTTTGCAAAAAATATTAATCATCAATTTTAGGTAACTGCACAAATGAAGAAATGGTTTCAAAATT
>JANMGN010000547.1:0-2226 GCA_031374645.1 Chitinophagales bacterium
GAAAGCAACGATAAAGTTGTTTATACCGATAATCTTTGGAATTTAGTGCCGAACACTATTTTTGAAATGGATTTTAAAGACTTAGCAGTTGGTAAATACCGTTTAGAATTTAGAACGGTAAAAGAAGAAAATTTTTACAAAAATTTTGAGATAAAGAAATAAACAAAAAGCGATTTGGTGTAGTGCCAAATCGCTTTTTTTGCTTTTTAATTTAACGTCGGCGAGGTATAAAACTTCGCCGACGTTTTTTTATAAAAATAATTTATTTTTTTATTTTTTATTAAAACGCTAAACAATTGATAATCAACACTTTATTTATTTGTATAAAAAAATTACGCTTTCCGTAATCCTGTCACAATATAAATTTATTAAAAAAATAAAAAAACAATATTTTAGCTTTAAAATACTGATAAACAGCATTTTATGTTTTAAAACGAATTTTTATATTTATTTCCAAACAGAAATAAACTATGTTACAAAAAGCTACAAATTGAAATAAATAAAAAAAACGATGCGCCTATCTTTGTACTGTGACTTTGAAAAACGTGTATGAATAAATATTCTGTAATTAAAAAATATCCTTATGAGAAATCTTCAATTTTTAACTGACGCAACTTTAACTTCAGAAGACCTCGCTGGTATCAAAGGTGGCAAACGTACAAATGCGGTAGTCACTACGCAAAGAGCAGTCGAATTATTGGCTGCAAGAGGCGCAAAAACAGTGCTTTACAACGGTAAAGTATATTCAATCAGTGCAAATGCGAGCGGCAAAGCCTGTATGGTAATGTCCGATGCTGAAAATACTTGTGTAGAGTGGTAATTACACAATTCATGCGCGTAAACCAGAAGTGGAGCCGTAAAAGTACGGCTCCCTCTTTTTCATGAACCATTTATCTCACGCTAAAGCATAACGAAATCTCCCACATTTTTCGTTATTTGTGACATCGTTTCAGTAACAGCCTGATCACGATGATAAAAACAAAAAATTAGAGTTTAAATAGGGTTTGAATAATCCTCCTGGCATCTTTTGCTGGGAGGATTTTTTTAGATTTTTACTATCTTTTTCAGCACAAAACCATTTGTAGTATTTAGTTTTAGCAAATAAATACCGCTTGTAAAATCTCCCATATTCATTTGTTTTGTTTCGATTGGAAAAACAGTTAAAAGCCTTCCTTTTGTGTCAAAAAGTTCAATTTTTGTCAATACAACATTATTTTGAGTAACGATATTTAAAATATCATTGGTCGGATTTGGAAAAATTCGCACGTCAGTCGAAAGGTCGTTTTCTTGGGTAGAAACCATAGTCGAGTTCACATCAAAACATTCTGATTTTGTACAAGTCGCTGCATCAGTTACCGTTACACAATATTTTCCTACTTTCAAATTCGTAATATTAGGCGTAGTTTCGTTATTTGACCAAATAAAACTATATGGCGCAACCGAGTTCGTAACGTTCAACGTTATCGTACCGTCGTTTCCTGACGAAGGCGTTATTTTATTCGTAAAAATCATTGGTATATTGGCTTTTACGTTCAAAATCGGAGCATTTGTCGCTGTACAGGCGTAAGCGTCTTTGGTATTCAAAATCACAGAAGCAGGAGCTGTAATATTGATATTGTCAGCCGTGGAATTACTCAAATTCCAAGCGTAACTGTATGGCGCAATACCACCCAAAATTTTAGAAACAACTTTTGTATTATTATCGCAAGCTACAAAAGCAGTAAGTTCGATATTCATTTTGGGCGAAATGCTCAGTTCCAAAGTATCTTTCCCAGTACAACCCGAAGGCGTTTTTGTGGTCACAAAATATTTTCCAGCATCCGTAATTTTTATATTTTGCAAGTTTGCATTTTGAGTATTTGCTGAAAAATTAGTAGTATTTTTCCACTCGTAAGTATTTGATAATGAGTTATTTACATTGGAAAAAAGTATTGTACTTTGTCCTTCACAAGCCTTCACGTCTGCCGCTGTAACGATTGGATTTTTTTCGGTAATAATTGTTGTATTAGCAACATTCGTACAGCCTTTTGTATCCGTTGCTGTCACACTGTACTGCCCTGCTTGTGTAATATTTTGCACATTTGAATTATTGCTATTGGGAAAATTCCACTTGTAGGTTGCTAAATTGGGCGTTGCAGTTATTGTCAAAACGGTATTTTCACAGAAAGAATTTGGAGAAAAAATTTGCAAATTGGGTGGCGGACTAACACCAATAGTTTTACTTTC
>JANMGN010000569.1:0-3758 GCA_031374645.1 Chitinophagales bacterium
CACCCATGATTTTGGCGGAATAGATTTATTGCGCTCTATAAACCCGTGAGGTATTGAAGACCTCACGGGTTTTACCGTGGAAGTTCCGCCAAAATCATGGATGAACCCAAAAAATTGATTATCAGCTAGTTCTAAAATCGGAATAGTTGATTTATATTTGTGCAATTATTTACACAGTTTCACTTTCACTATTTAAAAAACTAATCTTATGTTAAAATTTAAACACCTTTTTTTTATTTTTTTTATTGGCTTTAATACCTTGAACGCACAACTGAGCCTCGTTAAGGATATTAATGTAGGTTTTGATGATTGTACAACAGCCCGTAGAAGTCATATTTTTGCAAATGCTGCCTACTTTCCAGCAGACGATGGAGTAAGTGAGGAGCAACTATGGAAGTCAGATGGGACGAGTAGTGGTACAACAATGTTGAAGAAGATAAATCTGAAAGGAGACGCTGATCCAAAATGTTTTCATAATGTTGGAAATACGCTTTTTTTTATCGCTAATGACAGTATAAATGGGAATGAACTTTGGAAATCAGATGGTACAGAAGCTGGTACTAAGCTGGTAAAGGATATTACGCCTGGAAGTGATGAAACGGATTTTTATATCCCATTTTTAGAAGAAAAAACTTTTGTAGATTTGAATAACAAATTATATTTCATTGTTCGTGATGTTGGTTTGTATGTGAGCGATGGAACGGATGCTGGAACTAAACTGGTAGAAAGTTATACTGATGCGTATTCTCTAATTACACACAATGGAAAATTGTATTTTATAAATGATGATGTCATTTATCAGTCTAACGGCACAAGTACAGGTACAAAATCCTTAGGAGGGAACTCTCCACGTGACTTAGAAAGTACCCCTTTGGGTATCTTTTATACAGATACAGACGGATTAAAAATTATAGATGGTACAAGTTTTAGTACAAAATCTGTATTGAAAGCTACTTTTTTTGCCAATTTCGAGTTTACAAAAACTTCTATTTTTTATAAAAATAAATTCTATTTTCTATTATACAATGACGATAGTTTAGGAAGTCAGATTTGGTCAAGTGATGGTACAGAGGCTGGTACAAAAATGTTGAAAAAAATTGGAAACAATCAGTTTGATGCTTCGTACAGGTATTTTACTATTGCTAACAATTACTTGTTCTTTTTATTTAATAATGAAAGTAATTCGCCTCGGGAGTTGTGGAGAACTGATGGTACAGGAGTTGGAACAATCAAATTAACTACGTTTGATGGAGGCTCTCTAAATTTTATAAGTAAAGCTGATGAGCCAAAAGAATACAAAGGAAAATTGTATTTTTTTGCAGAAAAAAATGATGAACAATTTTTATATACTTCTGACGGTACTGTTGCTGGAACTAAACAAGAAGTCCTTATTTATGATTTCCCTACTTTTTCGCAATTTACCATCGGGCTATTGCCATTGGCAGATAGATTACTTTTTTCAGCAAAAACATTGGTCAATAATGGGATAGGAGAAGAAATTTGGTCGTATAAGCCTGTTGTAGCTCCATTGGTAGTTAGTATTAGCCAGACGGGAGTTATTATAAAATGCAGTGGCGATAAAACGGCTTCTTTGAGCGTAAGTGTTACAGGTGGAGTTGCTCCTTACTCTTATCAGTGGAATCCAGCTTCGATAAGCGGCAATGCGCCAAACAATTTAGGTGCTGGTAATTATGCTGTAACTATAACAGATGCCAATGGCACTAAAAAAAGTGTTTCTTCGCTTATTATTGAGCCTGCTGCGATAACAGTGACCACGACCACTACTACTACTGCGAGTAACCAGAGTACAGGTACTACTACGGCTGCTGCAACAGGTGGTACTGCTCCGTTTACTTATGCTTGGAATACTGTGCCTATTCAGAATACTGCAAAAGCGATTAACTTGGCAAAAGGCAACTATATTGTTACTGTTACCGATGTAAACGGCTGTAAAGCGGTACAAAGTGCCACTATTACAGTGACAAGTAGCACAAATGAAGTGGCAAAACAATTAGGTTTATCGGTTTTTCCTAACCCTGCATCAAATGAAATAATATTAAAAACGAGTATTAACGAAGGTTTCGAGCCTATTTCTTACTCTATTATTGATGTTTTAGGTCAAACTGTTAGACAAAATACGATGCAAAGAAATAATCTAAGTATAGATGTTTCTGGATTAGCGAATGGTCTTTATGTGCTTCATACAAATTTTGATAACAAAATAGCAACTTTGAGTTTTATAGTTCAAAGGTAGGTTATAAGTATCATTCCATAAAAAAACGCTAATAAATGTAAATTTATTAGCGTTTTTTGTTTGTGCTAAATTTATTTTTTGCAAGTATGAAAAAGTTTGTGTAATTCTGAATATCTCTATTTGTATTCTAAATTATACTCTATCTGTAAATATATCGCTTTCTATTTTAATGGGGTATATTTTAAATATTAACATTTAATATTTGGTTTTTATTTTTTTTTGTAATATCTTTGGTTCATAAAACATTTTTTAATAACCAAATAATTTTATCATGATTCCTACAAGCCTACAAGCCTACAAGCCTACAAGCCTACAAGCCTACAAGCCTACAAGCCTACAAGCCTACAAGCCTATTAATTCTTTTATTTTTTAGTTTTTACCCAATTCTGAACGCTCAAAATTTAATGAATAATTTTTGCGGAACAGAAATGCAGCCATCATTACCCTTTGATTGTATCAATTCTTGTAAAGATAATAAAGACAAACTAACAATTAAAGTCATTATTCACAACCTTTACGAAAATACACCTACTTTCGCAAATGGATACATAGATTATAAAACAATAAAAGATGCTTTCAAAGAAGTGAATGAAAGATTGGAAGGCACTAAATTTAATGCTCTTGAAACTGGTATTAGGTTGGAGCTATCGCCTAATGACGGATGTGAACAACTAAGTGTTGAGCCTGGTGTAAAAAGGGTTGTTGTAGGGACTAATATTTCTACTGCTTACAACCTGAGTACTGATTTGCCTAAGCTTTTTAAATATAGTAGTTCAAGTAATACAAAATATCTGAATATTTATATGGTAAAAGATGCTGATGCAGCACTTGCAATTTTTCCTTTTGGGAAACAGTCTTGTATTATAATACCCAAAAGTGTATTTGCAAACTCAAATGAAACAGCTAAAATTATCACACATGAATTAGGGCATTATTTGAGCTTAAAACATCCTTGGGGTTTTCCAAATGGAACTCCTCCTCCTAATTCAAGTTTATGCAACATAGACTCAGATGGAATAAGTGACACGCCTCCTGTTCAGGGACCTTTTTTGGGGGATTGTAATACAGCTAATAACCCTTACGAATGTCCAGGTACGAAATATCCCTATACTAACTATATGTGTTATACACCATGTAGATCAGAATTTTCTCCTTGTCAGATTAAAGCAATGCGCTGTTACTTACAAAATGATTTAGGTTTTTTACTAAGTAACGAGATAAATTGTCCATGTAAAGATTTAAAAACCGCCTTAAAAAATCCTATTATTTCAAAAAATACTATTTATACAGCTTCCAATCTTCCCAATAACGGAAAAATTGGCATAATAGGAGATTTAATTGTTCAGGATAATGTCACACTAACAATAGAAAATGGTGTAGAGTTATTTTTTGAAAAACAAGGACAACTCATCGTTCGACCAGGAGGAACGCTAATTTTACGTGGAAAACTAACAGCTTGTGATGACTTTTGGAAAGGTGTAGTCGTTGAAGCGAATACCTCAAA
>JANMGN010000588.1:0-3041 GCA_031374645.1 Chitinophagales bacterium
GACTTCCCTTTAAAAAAATTATGATTATTTTAGCCCAACTACTTAATGTCCATGTTACCCAAGCTATTACTTTTTTAATTAAAAAAACTACTCATCTTTTGGTTGTGCTTTGAATTTTCCATCTTTAAAATCTTTAAAGAATTTTTGCCAAGCAATAGGATTAAAAATATTCATTGGGCGAAATTGACCGCTGTAATAAGATTGTTTCGCTTGCTCTCGGAGGTAATATTGACCCGATTCTTTGCCATCGTAAGCGAGTTCTTTGCGCATACGTTTGAGTTCTTTGGTAGCGAGATTTTCGGCAGCACGTTTTTGCATTTCGTCGTGTATGTTCATTGCCAAAAACTCAATTTTGAAATGTTCTCGGCTGGGCCAAGGAAAAACTATCATTTCAGGCAAAAGCGTATTGTCTTTGCTCATTAATTGTATTACAGAATACTGTTTTTGAGAAAGCGTATCGGGTATTCTTTTTTCTATCGTTTTGTAACTTACACTCGAAAAAACGACTGCCTCGCCTTTTGCTGCCACAAACGAAAAAAAGCCTTTCATATCTGTATAAGTACCTCGTTTTTTACTTTTTAAATAAACGTTGGCATAAGGAATAGGTACGAGTTGTCCATTTTCTTCGCTCAGAAGCTGTCCTGAAAACTGGATTAAATCTTCATCACGTTCGATTTGCTGCGCCAATACCGCAAATTTACTCCCTATTATCAAACAAAAAAGTACGATTATTTTTTTCATTTTATAAAAATTTATCTCTTTATAGCGTTTATTTTAACATCAAAAAAATTAAGTAACGTGTGAATAAGTTGTGGATTTATGGTTAGTATATTAGAAGATAGACGAGCTAAATTAGAAGTTCAATGCAGCGCATTGGGCTGAAAATTTAGTGAAGTATAGCTTTTAATAGGCAAGCAGAAAACACAAGTTATTATTTACACGTTACTAAGCAGTAAATGTACGACTTATATAACACAAAGAGCGATAAATAGGTTTCTTAGTTGTACGACATTTCAAAAAAAATAGTTGTTTGAAAAACAAACAACTATTTTTTTACATCTTATTTACAATTTAAGTAGTTGGGCTAAAATAATTATGATTATTTCTATACGCCTACGTACTACATTTTCATAACCTTAATTGTCTGTTGCTTACCATTCGCTTTCAAACGAAGCAAATAGTTTCCTGCTGGTAAGCTACTTGAAAAATCAACGTTTTCAGTTTGTTTTCCTTGTAATTTTGCGCTTTTTGACAATTGTTGCACTACTTTACCTTGTACATCTACCAATTCTAATACTACATTTGTAGCATCTTGTAACTCGTAAGTTACGGTAGCTTGCTGCTGAATAGGATTCGGGAAAACGCTCAATTTCGCATCTATAAGCGACGCATCAGCTGTTGCGACATTAGTAGAAAGGCTAACTCTTTGTACAAAACCACCTACAGGACTTTCCATACTTTCGCCAAAAGCTCCTGCAATAAGTATTTTTCCGTCAGCTTGCATAGTGGTAGCAAAAACGGCATTTACTGGTGCAATACTAAAGAAAAAATCGCCATTTTTGCCAAATTTAGTATCTAAAATACCTTTGCTGTCATACAGGTTAGCATTTATTTCTGCGTATTCTTCATCAGTTGGGAAAAAAGTCAATACTGATCCATCGTTTAGCAATTCGATAGATTTTACTGGGCTATCAAAATCAAAAGCAAAAGTTGGCTGTAATTTCAAAGTTCCATCATCTCCAAATGAATCATCTACTTTTCCATTTGCTTTTACTTTTGTAACGTCATAAAACAGATTGCCCAAAGTGTCTTCAACTATTGCAACGTAAAGTAAAGAGCTATCTGCAGCAACTTTTACATCAAATGGGGTATAAATATCATCAGGCGAATTTTTATTTGGAAGAATATTTTTACCAAACTTAACATCGAGCTTACCTTTTTTGTCTGTTTTTAAAAGTAATGGATTGAATAGGAAATTTGAAAAATTTATTTCCACTCCAGAGAAAAGTAAGTTATTTCCCACAGGATTCATCTTAATTAAGACTTGGTTAGCTTTATTTGAAAGAATAGGAGCTTGTCCGTCTTTTACATAAGTGCTATCAATCGTTCCGTTTGCTTTGTACTGTACCAATTGAGAAGTAATACTTCCATTGGTTTGATTAGTAAAAATTGAAAGTGTCAAAAAACCACCATTAGGTAGTGCAATCATATCTCCAATAGCACCGGGTGCTTCTTCTATGATAGGAGTGAGTGCGCCTATCCCTTCTGCAAAACTTTCGTCAAGCTCTCCTTTGGCGTTTAATCTTAAAACAGTAGTGCCGTCTGCCTCAATTATAGAACCGCCCTCTCCCAAAAGTATCAATAGACTTTTGTCTGCATTTTCTATTACCTTATAAACAGATTCGTATTGTAAAGTAATAGTTTCAATAAGAGCAATACCTTTTTTTCCAAAAGTAGGGTCAGGTTTCCCTGTTGCATCAAGTTTTAGGACAGAAAGGAAATCGGTAGTATCTGTCGATACATAACCTGTCGCAATACTGCCACCATTTGGCAAAGGAAAAATTTGGAAAAAAAAGTAATCTGTACTATCTTTTGGTGTTGTGTAAGTACCATTTTTGCCAAAAGATGCATCTTTGACTAATTTTTTTTGTGCGCTTGCTACAAATGAGCTTAAAAAACAAATTGCCAAAAGGAATTTAGTAATTGTAATTTTCATAGATTAAATTGATTTAAAAGTGTTAAAAAATTGAGATTAATAGTAATAATTAGGCGTATAGAAATAATCGATAATTTTTTTGGCGTTGTAAAATAACATAAGTAACTGACTGAAAGGAAGTTAAGTTGTTCTTTTACAACGACTTCCCTTTTAAAAAATTATGATTATTTTAGCCCAGCTGCTTATTATAAAGACGCAAATAAAATAAAAATAGTTGGTTGTATCGTTATTTTTTTTGAATTGTAGATAAACTGAGCTAAATCTACGACGACTGAGGTTCAAATGATTAAAAATTAAACCTCATTTGCACTCCGACTTCTGTTTG
>JANMGN010000593.1:0-9023 GCA_031374645.1 Chitinophagales bacterium
CTTGTATTACAACCCTAAAACAGATTACGATTATTATTATGGCTCGCCTTCCGTTGCCACTACTAATGATAACAACGTCAATAATGAGTATCAAAACAATCAAAGCTCTTTGACCAAACCTCAAAACAGCGACCGACGCTACGAAGAAGATTACGCTTCTTCTTTTGACAATGATGAAGATGATTATTACTACGCTAAAAATTTGCGTCGTTTTAACCGTCATCACCGCCGTTTTGACTATGGTTTTTGGGATACGCCTTGGTATGATAGCTATTGGTACTCCCCTTCTGTAAGTGTTTTCACTTACGGAAACAACTGGAATACTTGGGGCTACGACCCTTGGACATACAACCGTTGGAACAATTGTAGTTACGGTTTCAATAGTTTCAATAACTTCAATAATGGTTTTGGTAATAACATTTATATCAATAACTATTATGGTAATGGTTTCGGCTACAATCCATATTATTTCAACAATGGTTGGGATAACTACTGGGGAAATAATGGTTGGAACAATGGTTGGAACGGCTACGGACACCATCATTACCACAACAATTGGAATAATAACAATTGGAGCAACAATAATAATGGTGGTTGGAGTAACAACAATAATGGAGGCAGCTCTAGTGGAAACACAAAAGGAAGCCACTATGGGCCTCGTACTTATGGCGGAGCTTCTACACCTGCACCTCCGATAAAAGTAGGTAGAAATGCTGTAAATCCTGATGCGAACAATGGTCGTGACAGAAATCGTCCAGAAACAGCAACTTCTCCTACGGATAGAAGTGGTATAAAACCTGCTGCTGCAAATGGCAATACGACAACAACGCCATCAAGAAATACTTGGAATACAGAAGCTACTGCAAATGACAAACCAAGCCGTTCGCCGCAGCAAACAGAAAATCAAGCACCAACTCGTACGACACCTCGTTCGGAAGGCATAAGAAGTAACAACAGTTGGAACAACGAAACGCCAACTCGTACGACACCTCGCTCTGAAAATGGAGAAACACAGCCAAGAGAAAATACTCGTCGCAACTACGAGCCTCAGCGTGAAACTCGTCAGCAGGAGCAACCTGCAAGAAGCTACGAACCTCGTCAGAGAGAAAGCAGACAAGAACCTCGTTCGGAAACTCGTCAGGAGCAGCCTACGAGAAGCTATGAGCCTCGTCAGAGAGAAAGTCGTCAAGAAAGCAGACAGGAAACTCGTCAAGAGCAACCTGCGAGAAGCTACGAGCCGCGTCAAGAAAGTACGCCTTCGAGAAGCAATAACAATAGTAATAACTCGTCTGGTAGCGGAAAATCATCTTCTGGCGGTCGTGGTCGCAACTAAACAATTGTTTTTGATTTAAAATAAAAGTAAAAAAGCGGGTAATGTCTGACCACATCGTCTTACCCGCTTTTTTTATACCATTTTTTTTTGAATAATAAATAAGTAACGTGTAAATAACTAAACTTGAAACAACTATGAAAAAGATATTTTTTTTCCTCGCTATTATTAGTACATATACTATAAATGCTCAAAATGACGCAGATGCGCTTCGCTATTCTCTGCTACAACAAAATGGTAGTACAGGTCGCATGATGGGCGTAGCAGGCGCAACAGGCGCACTCGGAGCAGACTTTTCTGCACTAAACGTCAATCCTGCTGGATTAGCAGCCTTTCGTACTTCTGAGTTTGTATTTAGTTTAGGTTATTACAGCTCAAAAGTAAGCTCAAAACTGGAAGGCGAAGGCAACTTAGCACAAAATGAGCGCAACGCAAAATTTAATTTAAACAACGTTGGGCTGGTATTTAGTCGCCATCCTGATAGACCAAACTGGACAACAAGCAACTTCGCTTTTGGACTAAATCGCTTGGCAAATTTCAATAGTAGTTTTTATTACGAAGGCAAATCTGGCGGATCTATCATCAACCGTTTTCAAGAAAAAGCAAACAGCAACGATGGTCTGAATAGTTTTGAAGAGGCCCTGGCAGAAGAAGCTAATGCAATTTATAAAAATAAAGGAGATACTTTTTATTCAAGTGATTTTAATGGCAATCAAAATGCAGTTATTGGTCATGCGCAAGAAGGAAATATTACAGGCAGAATAAACGAACTATCGTTTGCTTATGCAGCCAACTACAAGGATAAACTCCTCATCGGAGGTAGTATTGGTGTCCCTTTTGTAAGCTACAATGAAACCAAAACCTATTCTGAAAGCGACCCTGAAAGTATTGATGGGAAAAATGTAGGTGCAGTACCTTACTTCAAATCATTGTCATTTCAAGAAAATCTTTCTCAATCTGGTGCTGGTGTAAATGCCAAATTAGGTTTAATTTTTCTTCCAACACAAAATTTACGTATAGGATTAAGCGGACAAACTGCTACTTTGTATAGTTTATCGGACGTTTATACTACAAATTTTTCTTACACTTATGTAGATGGAAGTGGTTTACAAACCAATAAAGTAAAATCTCCTGATGGAACTTTTGCCTATAAATTGAATACGCCACAAAAAGTAACAGGTAGTGTAGCATATCTCTTTGACAAAAAAGGGTTTATAAGTGCTGATTTTGATATGGTGGATTATGCTACGATGAATTTTGAATTTGAAAGCGACAAACCGCTTGAAAATGCAACCAATCGGAATATTTCTAATACGTACAAAAAAGCCTACAACATAAGACTGGGAGGCGAAGCTGTTTTGGATATTTTTCGTTTTCGTGCAGGCGTATCTACCTTAGGTCTGCCATCAAAAGGCTTTGAAAATCGTGGCTATTTCAATAATGCTACAAAGCTGTACAGCGCAGGTCTTGGTATTCGTGAAAAACGTTTTTATGCAGATTTTGCTTATCAAGTATCTCAAAGCAATACGACCGAAAAACCTTATTTGGTATCAGCTGATTATACGCAGCCGACCGTGGCACGCAGCCGTACAAATACGCAAATGGTGGTTACGATTGGTTTTAAGTTTTAGGAAAAATATTTATCCTACATATTCTAACGTCGGCGAGATTTTAAATCATCTCGCCGACGTTTTTTTTACCAAAAAGAAAAAAACTGTCATTTTACACCTTTTACACTTTTTTCTATACATTATTATATAATTCTTTATATCTTTGCAAAAATATACTTTTTTTATATCAAAATATTTTATTTTACATTTACAACTCCCTAATAATGAGTTATTTATGCTTCTATAAATAATATTTTTAGCATTTTCAATCCTATATCTATGTCAGTTTTAGTCAATAAAAAATCAAAAATAATCGTACAAGGCTTTACAGGTAAAGAAGGTACTTTTCACGCAGAACAAATGATTGCTTACGGAACGCCCGTAGTAGGTGGTGTTACGCCAGGAAAAGGCGGCACGATGCACTTAGATAAGCCTGTTTTTAACACTGTTCATGACGCTGTTCAACAAGCAGGTGCTGACACTTCTATCATTTTTGTACCGCCAGCTTTTGCGGCTGATGCAATTATGGAAGCAGCTGATGCAGGTATCAAAGTGATTGTTTGTATCACAGAAGGTATTCCTACACAAGATATGGTAAAAGCAAAGGCTTTTATTGAAGATAAAAATTGTACGCTTATCGGACCAAACTGCCCTGGTGTTATCACACCTGACGAAGCAAAAGTTGGTATTATGCCAGGCTTTGTATTCAAAAAAGGTCGTATTGGTATCGTTTCTAAATCTGGAACATTGACTTACGAAGCGGCTGACCAAATCGTAAAAGCAGGTTTTGGTATTTCTACGGCTATCGGTATCGGAGGCGACCCTATCATTGGTACGACTACCAAAGAAGCGGTTCAACTTTTGATGAACGACGATGAAACTGACGCTATCGTTATGATTGGCGAAATCGGTGGAAACTTAGAAGCTATCGCTTCTGAATACATCAAAAAATATGGCACAAAACCAGTAGTAGGTTTTATCGCAGGTCAAACTGCACCAAAAGGTCGTAAAATGGGTCATGCAGGCGCAATCGTTGGCGGACACGACGATACTGCTGAGGCTAAAATGCGCATCATGGCAGAGTGTGGAATTCACGTAGTGAGTTCTCCAGCACAAATCGGTGCTACGATGAAAAGAGTTTTAGGCTAATCATTTTAATGAATAATTTTTTTAATGAATAATTCATAATTAAAGATGAATAATTACCGCATAATGTGACCTATTCAAAATCAATGTTTTATCTAAATAATTTTTAATTATTCATTTTTAATTTTTCATTACCTCTGTTTTGCAAATAAAAGAAATCATACAACATCTTGAAAGTATTGCGCCGCCTTCCTACCAAGAAAGTTACGATAATTCGGGACTGATAGTTGGCGATGCAAATACGGTTTGTACAGGTGTTTTGGTTTGTTTGGATAGTACAGAAGACATTGTAAATGAGGCGATTACGAAAGGTTGTAATCTAATTGTAGCACATCATCCGATTGTTTTTAAAGGTTTAAAAAGGTTTAATGGAAAAAATTATGTAGAGCGAACGGTCATAAAAGCCATAAAAAATGATGTAGCAATTTATGCTATTCATACTAATCTGGATAATGTTTTTCATCAAGGCGTAAATACGATGATTGCTGAAAAATTAGGATTGAAAAATACTAAAATTTTAGCAACAAAAACACAAATACTTTCAAAATTGACGACTTTTGCGCCCACTGAAAATACACAAGCCGTTTTAGACGCTCTGTATTTGGCAGGTGCAGGTCAGGTTGGAGCATACAAAAATTGTAGTTTTAGAACAGAAGGTACGGGAACTTTTCAGCCAACAGGCGACGCTAAACCGCATATCGGAGAGCTGAATCAAAATACTGAGGTCAAAGAAAATCGCTTGGAAGTTGTTTTTCCAACGTATTTGTCCTCAAAAATAATACAAGCGCTCAAAAAAGTACATCCTTACGAAGAAGTAGCGTATTATTTGCAAGGTATAGAAAACGAAAATCAAGAAGTTGGTAGCGGTATCATAGGAGAACTCGAAACGCCTTGCGAACCACTACATTTTTTGACCAACTTGAAAGAAACAATGCAGTGTGACGTGGTCAGACATACAGCGTTTTTACAAAAAAAAGTTCAACGTATTGCAATTTGTGGCGGCTCAGGAAGTTTTCTTTTGCGAGATGCTATTGCGCAAGGTGCAGAAGTCTTCGTAACAGCAGATTATAAGTACCATGAGTTTTTTGATGCAGACGGACGCATCATTATTGCCGATATTGGACATTTTGAAAGCGAACAATACACAATTCAATTAATTTTTTCGATTATTTCAAAAAAATTCCCTAACTTTGCGGTTTATTCGACAGGTATAAATACAAACCCTGTTAAGTATTTGTAAATCAAGGTTTTATATAAATTTGTTGGTTATTTTTTTTTAAGACATAATCCTCTTGTAAAAAATATTTGACATAAAATCATATCAATTGCATGGCAGCAGTAAAAGAATTGAGCGTTGCGGAAAAACTAAAGCAACTATACGAATTACAAATGATTGATTCAGAATTGGATCAAATCGGTGTTTTAAAAGGCGAGCTTCCGATGGAAGTAGCAGATCTCGAAGACGAAATCGCAGGTTTGGATACCCGTATTCAGCGCATGAAAAACCAAGTGAAAGAAGCTGATGTAGAAAGCAAGCGCCACGAAGCAAATATCAAAGATGCCAACGGACATATTGATCGTTATACCAAACAATTGGATAATGTAAAAAATAATCGTGAGTTTGAAGCGTTGCAAAAAGAAATCGAAAATCAGAAATTAGAAATCCAACTTTCTGAAAAGCGTAGCCGTGAGCATAAAGCTATTGCCGTACAAAAGCAAGAACTACTTACTACAACTGAGCTTCGTTTTACTCAAAAAAATAAAGACCTCGATAACAAAAAGGTAGAATTAGCTCAAATTATCGAAAAAACAGAGAAAGAAGAAGAGAAATACTTGAAAAAAACTGAAAAAGCACGTAAAAAAATCGAAGAGCGTCTTTTAGCAGCTTACGATAAAACACGTAAAAGCTACCGTAACGGTTTGGCAGTAGTAAAAGTAGAGCGTGATTCTTGTGGCGGTTGTTTCAATAAAGTACCTGCACAAATTCAAATCGAAATTGCTTTGCGCAAAAAAATCGTAGCGTGTGAACACTGCGGTCGTGTTTTGGTAGATAATGATATTTTAAATTCTTCAGAAGATTATGTGCCTGCTGCAGTAGCAGAAGCATAATTTTTAACGAAATAATAAAAAATATAAATAACTGGTACTCAGTTTATTATATTTTAAATCTAATATTCGTATTAAAAAAAACCTCGTATTGTTACAATTCGAGGTTTTTTTTAAATTAAATTCAAAAACAACCACACAAAATGAATTTAAAAGAAGCCCTTTCCGATTATCTTTTTCGCCTTGCTGACAATGCACTCATTTTGGGTCATCGTCTTTCAGAATGGTGCGGTCATGCGCCAATTTTGGAGCAAGATATAGCTATGGCGAATATTGCGCTTGATTTTATCGGTCAATCTCGTATGTTGTATCAATATGCAGCACAAATAGAAGGTAAAAATCGCACAGAAGACGATTTGGCTTATTTGCGTGATGTACAAGATTTTCGCAATGTTTTGCTCGTAGAACAGCCCAACGAAGACTGGGCTTATACTATTGTTCGTCAGTTTTTGTACGATGCGTACAGTTTTTATTTTCATAAAGAACTTTGCAATAGTAAAGACCCTTCGCTCGCCGCTTATGCCGAAAAAACCATTAAAGAAGTGACGTATCACTTGCGATGGAGTTCCGAGTGGCTCATTCGCTTGGGCGATGGCACACCCGAAAGTCATCAAAAAACGCAGCTTGCACTCAATGATTATTATGGTTTTGCAGCCGAACTTTTACAGCCGAACGAAGTAGATAATATCATGGCAGAAGAAGGTATCGGTGTTGATTTAGAATACATAAAACCTTTGGTAGAAGAGCGCATCAATACGATTTTGAAAGAAGCAACACTCGAAAAACCTAAACAACAATGGTCAAAAGGTGGCGGTAAAAATGGTGTACATACAGAGCATTTGGGCTATATTTTGGCAGAAATGCAGTATTTACAACGGACTTACCCGAACTCGGAATGGTAGGCAGCCCCGTCTAAATCTTCCCTGCCCCATCCCGACCTTCCCCAAAAGGGAAGGCAAAAAGAGGAAGACTTTAATGTGCTTTAAATAATTGAGTTGTTTAGTATAAAGGTAGCAATTTTCAGTGTTAGAAAAATTAGATTTTTTCTAAATAAAAAACCGCAAAATATTGACAATCAATATCTTGCGATTTTTTTATTTCAAAATTCTACAAAAAAACCTGTATTAACCAAACGCCAAAACTTGCGGCGAAGCGGCTAATATTTCTTCATTTGCTTGTGTAGCAAATTTTTCAAAATTTTTGTTAAAAGCCATAGCGAGTTCGTTTGCTTTTTCGTGATAAGCATCTGTATTTGCCCAAAGAGACATCGGATTAAGGATTTCATCGGGTACATTTGGACAAGAAGTTGGCATCATCAAACCAAATATTTCGTGTTTTACAAAAGCGACATTTTCTAATTTCCCTTCCAATGCCGCACTAATCATTGCTCGGGTGTAGCGCAATTTTATACGCTCGCCTTCGCCATATTCGCCACCAATCCAACCTGTATTGACCAGCCAAACATTCGCTTGGAATTGTTCCATTTTTTCGCCCAACATTTCTGCATATTTGGTAGGATGCAAAGGCATAAATGGCGCACCAAAACAAGCCGAAAAAGTAGTTTCTGGCTCTGCAACACCGTCTTCTGTACCAGGAACTTTTGCAGTGTAACCCGAAATGAAATGATACATGGCTTGCCCAGGTGTAAGTTTAGAAATGGGAGGAAGCACGCCAAAAGCATCACAAGTAAGGAAAAATACATTGTCAGGATGTTGCCCTACGGAATGTTCTAAGGCATTGTCTATGTGATAAATAGGATAAGAAACCCTTGTATTTTCCGTAATTTCTTTGTTTTCGTAGTCTATTACCCTTGAATTTTCGTAAAAAGCGGTATTTTCTAAAATTGCACCATGTCGTACGGCTGCGAAAATTTGAGGTTCTTTTTCTACGGTCAAATTAATAGTTTTTGCATAGCAACCACCTTCAAAATTAAAAATTCCTTCGTCTGACCAACCATGTTCATCGTCGCCAATGAGCGAACGCTCGGGGTCTGCCGAAAGCGTTGTTTTTCCTGTACCCGAAAGTCCGAAAAATACAGCTGTATCGTCTTTTTTACCAACATTTGCAGAGCAGTGCATGGAAAGCACTTTCCTTTCCAACGGTAAAATATAATTTAAAACAGAAAAAATACCTTTTTTTATTTCGCCTGTGTAGCCTGTTCCACCAATAATGATTTGTTTTTTTGTGAAATTAATAATGGCAAAATTTTCACGATTAGTGCCATCTATTTTTACATCGGCATCAAAACCTGGTGCATTTACAATTGTCCATTGCGGCTCAAAAGTTTCTATTTCCGCTTTTTCGGGACGTAAAAACATATTATTCGCAAACTGACTACTCCAAGGATATTCCGTAACGACCCTTATATCGAGCTTGTAATTCGCATCAGCGCAAGCATATACGTCACGTACATACAGTTCTTTTCCTTTGAAATAATTTTTGAGTTTTTCCTCCAAAGCATCGTATTTGGTTTCATCGTAAGGAAGATTCACTTTGCCCCAATCTACGGTTTGTGCAGTTTTAGCGTCTTTGACAATAAAACGGTCTTTTGGTGTCCGTCCTGTAAATTTTCCAGTGTGAATTGCCAATGCGCCCGTACTTGTAAGCTGTCCCATTTTTTTCAAAATAGAGTGTTCGACAAGCTCCGTGGCGGACAAATTCCAGTAGGCAGTTTGGTAGTCAAAAATTCCCATATCGGAAAGATTTGCTTTAGGATTTTTAAACCCTACGTCATTTTTAATCATTTTACTTAGGTTTTACGTTGGTAAATGTGGTTGTTCCAACGCTGGTTAGTAATTAAAAAAATTGGTTCATCCATGATTTTGGCGGAA
>JANMGN010000612.1:0-11616 GCA_031374645.1 Chitinophagales bacterium
AAAAAATTAAAAAAAATTTAGAAGTAAATAAAATTGTTTTTTGTTAAATAATAAAAAATTCTTATATTTGTATTAAATTTGGTTAAAAATATCAAATTAAAACCAAAAAAACAATAAATATTTGTTATAAACAATTGATTGCCAATTATTTATAACTATTTCTCAAAATTAAAACCTTATCTGTAATGAAAAAATTTTATGTTTATTTTTCCTGCTTTTGCTTAATCGTAGGACTACAATTCCAATCTTTTGGACAATCTCCTTGTGCAGCACCGAGCACTGTCACTATTTCAGACATCACAAATAGTTCTGCAAAAGCAAATTGGACTGCTGCGACTGGTGCTCAATTTTACAAAGTTACGGTAGAAAATGCTGCCAAAACTACCAAATTTACTTACAGTACAAGCAATACCAATATTACCCTTTCGATGCTTGTGCCAGGTACTACGTACAATTGTATCGTAAACTCAGTTTGTGCAGATGGTATTCAAAGTGCAAATACCAATGCAGCACCTTTTACTACACCTACTGCTTTGGCTTGTGCCATGCCTCAAAATTTAGCAACAGTTACTAATACAAGTTCGAGTATAAAAGTCAATTGGAATGTCGTAACAGGTACAGAATCTTATCGTATATCATTGAGAAAAATGGGTATTTTTATCAGCAATCCAGTAGTTTATACTTCTGTAAACCCTGAATATACGTTCTCTAACTTATTATCAAACACAACTTACGAAATCAAAGTAGCATCTTACTGCAATCTTACTCAAAGTGCTTTTGGCCCAACTTTAACAGTTGTAACGCCCAATATAACTTGCTCTGCACCAACTACTTACAACGTTTCTAACACTAATTTTACAACAGCAACGCTAAGTGTCGGCGCTACTCCAAATGCAAATTCTTACAAAGTAGAATACAAAGAAAGTACAGGAAATGTATATACTACGACCACTCATAGCGCAACCGCTACTACACTAAGTCTTTACGGACTAAAACACAGTACGCTATACAATTACAAAATTTCTGCTGTCTGTGCAGGTATCACAAGTGCTGCCACACCTGTTAGTAATTTTTCGACCTTGACAGCACCAGCTTGCGCAAGCGCAACAGGAGTAAGTGCCGCAAATATTACACATTTCAACGCTAATATTAATTTTACACCTGCCGCAGGAGTTACTACTCACAAAGTAACTTATGGTGCAGCAAATACAACTCAAAACTATTCTGCTCAAATAGCAAACGCTTCGACCATCAAATTGTCTTCACTCCTACCAAATACAGTTTATAATTATACTTTGTATTCGGTTTGCAATGGTATTCAAAACCTAATAGGTATTTCAGGAACATTTACCTCAGCGGCTGCACCTGCTTGTAATCCGCCTACAAATGTAAGTGCTACTAATGTAAATGCTTTTGGAGCAACTTTGACTTGGGCGGCAGTTAGCGGAGCGAATACTTACAAAATATATAGTATCTCAAATGGCGTTGTGACAAATGTAGGAGGTACAGCAGCAACAACTTTTGTTCTGAATAATCTAACGCCAAGTTCAAGTTATTCTTATGTAGTCGCTTGTTTTTGTAACAATGTAGAAGGTGCAAAAAGCACTCCTGCAACATTCACAACTTCGGCGTTGACCAACTGTAATCCACCTACAAATGTAACTGTTACTAATATAGCAATGCAAAATGCAGTGGTTTCATGGGCTGCTGTAAGCGGTATTACTGCTTACAGAGTAAAATACAATGTGGTTGGTTCGACTGCTCTTCCTTTGTATTTTTATATAAATGGGAAAACTAATTTGACAATAAGTAACCTTCAACCTAATACAAATTATAATGTATCGGTTGCGTCTGTTTGTGGTGCAAACTCAAGTAATACTGGAACTTATTCTCCTACTCAAACTTTCAAAACGCAAAATATTCTCCCTTGTACCACACCTACAAATGTTACAGTTACGAATATTACGCCGCTTTCGGCAAAAGTAAGCTGGGATTCTGTACCAAACGTAACGAATTGGAGAATAAATTATGCGCCTGTCAATGGTTTTTCTAATACTTTTTATTCGAGTATAAAAAATACTTTTACCATCACAAGTGGTTTAGTACCAAGTACCAATTACAAACTTACGATAGTAGCAAATTGTCCTGTAAATACATTTAGTGATGTAGCAATTTCAAATTTCAGCACGCCAGTAGGAGTTGTTTGTCCTGATAACAACGAGCCAAACGAAGCTACTACGTCAGCAACACCTTTGGCAATTGGCGTAACAAAACCAGGTTCTATTGCTTCAAAAACAGACTTAGATTTCTTCACATTTAGCAACTCAGCAGCACAACCAAATATCAAAGTTTCTTTGACAAATCTTCCACAAGATTATGATTTGCAAATAACAAATGCAGCAGGAGCTGTAGTAAGCTCAGGTTTTAAAATTGGTGTAGAAGATGAAATTTTAAAGATAAATAATGCTCCCGTAGGAGTTTATTATGCCAAAATAATCGTTTTTGCTAATCAAGTCAATCCTTACGCTTGTTATGACATCAAGGCAGAAACTTCTGCTACGCCTTATGGTTTGATAAATAATAATAATGATGATGAAAAAACAGTAGCGTCGAGTGAAATTTTGGCATATACTGTTTATCCAAATCCGACTCACGGTCAATTTACATTAGATTTTTCAAAGGAAAGCAAAGGAAATATGAACATTACTATTTCTGACCTTTCGGGTAGAGTTATCCGCAACGAAACACTTATTGTGAATGGAGAAAATAATATTTTCAGAATGGATATGAGCGACATCAACAATGGTCTTTACATCATCAATATCAACAACGGTAAAGATAGTAAAGTAACTAAGTTTTTGAAAATGTAATCAGCCCATCTAAATCTTCCTGCCTCATCCCGACCTTCCCCAAAAGGAAAGGAGAAAAAGAGAAGATTTTAATGGTCTGTAAATAAGCGAATTATACAAAATCACTAGGATTATTTAGAATTAGCTTCTTACTTTTTATAAACAAAAAATCCCGAATTTTTACTTTTTTGTAAAAATTCGGGATTTTTTTTGCTTAGTTAGTGCTTACAGTACCACTTTCAACAAAGGCGCATACGTATCTACCCTTCTATCTCTAAAAAATTGCAATAGTTCACGAGCTTCTTTTACTTTTGAAAAATCGCAATCTGCATACAGTATTGCGTCTTTATCGTTGCCTTTGGCAAGAAAAGTTCCAAAAGGGTCGCTGATAAAACTTTCGCCATAAAAGGTCATTTCCTGCTCTGTCCCTACCCTATTCGGTGCTGCAATAAACACATTATTTGCGATGCCATGCGAGCGAATGACACATTGCCAAGCGTCTGCCGAGCTGTACTCAGGGCGGTCAGGTTCGCTACCAATCGCCGACGGATAAAAAATAATATTTGCGCCTTGCAAAGCAAAAATACGAGCCACTTCTGGAAACCACTCGTCCCAACAAATGCCTATTGCGATACGTCCAAATTTGGTATCGAATACAGGATAACCCAAGTCGCCTGGCGTAAAATAGTATTTTTCTAAGTATTGAGGTCCATCGGGAATGTGATTTTTACGGTATTTTCCCAAGTAAGCCCCATCTGCGTCATAGACCAAAACGGTGTTGAAATATACGCCAGCCATAGCTTCTTCGTATATCGGAACAATGAGAACTACGCCCAGTTCTTTTGCTAAATTTTGCATCGTAACTATCACGTTATCAGGTATTTGTCTTGCAAATTTATAGCTTTCCACAGTTACAAATTGAGGAAAATATTGAGCATCAAAAAGCTCTTGAAGACAAATAATTTGCGCTCCGTTGGCAGCGGCTTCTCTTACGGCTGCGGTATGTTTTGCTACGTTTGCCGCTACGTCAGGCGAGCAAGCAAGTTGTGTAATGGCTATCTTAGGCATTTGTTTTATTTTTTTAGGATGTTTTTTTTAGTCATTTCTGTACCACATCAAAATTCCTCCGAAAATGCTAATCAACGCAACGAGCAATGACGCTAATTTTGTGGAGTATTGTATGTGGCTCACGAAAGTATCTACGTCGGCAGCATTTTGCGGATACTGTTTTTTGACCTCGTTCATTTTTTCTTTGTTAAAAGTATCTAAGGCATCGAATTGTACTCGATTTTGTACCAGTTTTTTATATACTTTGAATACTTTTATTCTAAAATATACATTTAGAAATAATACTGCGGCAAAAATACCCCAAACGATGAAAATTAGTAATTCGTACATATATGTTGTGATGTTATCAACGCAGGCAGGGTTTTTAACCCTGTCTGCGTTTGGATTTTTAATTGGTAGGTAATTCTTTTATTTTTGTTTGCCCAAAGTCCAAGTCTCTATAATCGCTTGGTTACCCCTTTTTTGCGACAAGAAAAGACCTATACTTTGCGGCAAGTTTTTTTCATTAAAAATAACAGAATAACGGTAATCGAAATCTTTTATTGCTACGTCTTTTGCTGATTTCAGCTTCGCATCTCTTGTTTTATCGTATTTTATATTAAAATATTCTTTTTTTCCCATTTTTTTATATTCAAAAACACAAGCACGACTTGCCGCAAAATATTCATAATCTGAGCGAAAAAAAGGTGTTGGTTTATCGAAATAAACAGGAAAATTGTAAGCACTAAAAAAGAAAGCAACGTCTAAAAAGGTGCTTTGCATTAGTTTTTCATCGCCATTTTTTAGGTCGGATTTTAGCTTTTCTATTTGATTGTAAAGTGCTATATCTGATTTATATTTTGGCTCTTTGTTTGCTGCTTTTTCGATTGCTTCTGAAAGCAAATTTACAACATTTTTATAATTTTCGATGCTGATTAATTTGGTATTTTTTTCAATTAAAAAAACTAATTCAATAGGCTGATTATCAAGACTATCTGTATTGAAAAAATCTCCGAAAGTTCGTTTGCCCAATTGTTTTTGTGTGATGATAAAAGCGACTTTTACTTGCTTTTCCGAAACGTCTTTTACCTCAAAACCCATTGCGAATTTTTCTACTGACTTCCCTGTTTTTTCTCCATTTTCATAATATTGCTTGGTGCTTTTAATTTGATAAGAATAGCTTGCATTTTTTTCAAAAATGGGCAGAATAGTATCTCTTCTTTCTTGTTTTTGAAAAAACTTAAACGTTTGTGCGTCATTTTTATAAAAAAAACTAAAAAGTAACAATAAGGTAAATAAAGGCGTTTTTTTTACTAAAAGAAAAAAAAATTGCATAAAATTTGGATTTTATTTAAAATACAACAAAACTAAGGTATTAGTACGATATATTGAAAAAAGTGTTTTGAAAATGTAGAATTATTGTTTAGTAACGTGTAAATAGTAGCTTGTGTTTTCTGCTTGCCTATTAAAAGCTATACTTCTCTAAATTTTCAGCCCAATGCGCTGCATTGAACTTCTAAATTAGCTCGTCTATCTTCTAATATCCTAACCATAAATCCACAATTTATTATTTACACGTTACTTAAAACAAAAATGCCCCGACACTTTCGTATCGAGGCATTTTATTATTTAGTGAACCTATTTGGGTTACACTCTATCGTTTAATCTGTACGTAGCCAGTATGCTTACTTGTTGCACTACCCTTTCCATCATCGAAGATGTAGAAGTACGTGCCGTCAGGAAGCTCTTTGCCGTCCCACTTACCGTTCCATTCGTTGTTATAGTTTTCTTTGTAATACACTTGGTTACCCCATCTATTGAAGACGAATAACTTGTTGTTTGCAAATCTTTCTACCCCTTGTACTGTGAATGTTTCGTTTAATCCATCTCCATTCGGCGAGAAGCCTGAGTAAATGATAAGATCATCACAGAATACGGTAATTCTCACTGTTGTCGTATCGCAACCATTTTCGTTACAAACACTGTACATGAAGTCATCTTGTCCACAGTAGCCGTTGTTTGCTTTGTAGATAATTTTACTGTTTTTATCTACTTCTGCTGTACCATGTAATGGCTCAACTGCTATGCTTATTTTCTCTAAATCGCCATTTAACACGTCATTTGCAAGGACATTGATAACCACTGAGCCGTTTTGCGTTGTGTTACCTTTGTCTTCTACTGCTGTTGGTGTAATTGCTTTTTTAGGTAACACTGTAATCTCCATGTAAGAAGTATCGCAATTGCCTAACTCATCGCATACTAAGAAACAAGCTCTTTCTGTACCTTTATCTAAGCCTTTGCATACGAAGCAAGAAGAGTTTGGTATAATCGTGAAACTTACAAATTCGCCAGAGTCATCTTTGCACATATTTGTCAAAGTTACTTTTTTGCCTGTAATTTTCTTCGATTCTATACAAACTGTATCTATTTGACCTTGGAAGACTGTATCTTGACGGTATGAAGCCGCAATACATTTCACAATTACATTGATACTATCTGCGCAACCTGTAGTTTTGTTCACAAACTTGATGTTGTGCTTGCCTTCTGCTACTCTGATAGATGTACCGTTGCTTTGTGTACCTGTCGAACCGCAATCTGCTACTGCACCTTTAAATGTTTTACCATTGTCTAAGATGTTGAAGTTTTTGATTTCGTTAAACGGAATTTCAACACAGAACTTAGCACCTAATATACAATTTGTAGTATTCAACACTTTTGTTTCTACTGCGATGAAGTTTCCGCACGCCGCTTTTGGTGTACATTTCACTTTTACATTGATAGTATCCGAACAACCTGTTAGCTTGTTTTGAACAATCACAATGTGGTCACCAGTAGCTAATTTGAGTGCTACGTTTTTCGGTAACATCTGTAAGTTCGGTTCGATACGTGCGATAACTGCATCTTTCATATTGGTAATAATCATCGGACCGTAGAAGGTTTTTGGATTACCACCGTTGATAGTGAAGTTAGGTTTCAAGTCTGTCCAAGTTGCTGATTTATCCCAACTGTTCATCATTGATACTAATTCTGCAATATCTTTGAAAGTACCACTTACTTTTTTGCCGTTCACTGACCATTCTTTCACTTTGTAAGGTCCTTTCGGATTACTTGCTGTAAGTGTAAAGTATGAGTAGTTCACTGTCGTATCAAATTTACAACCTGCAAAGTTAGTCGTGTAAGGTTTACCATTGTCTGTGAACGAGTAGTTCAACAAGTCGGTAACTTTTATTTCAGTACACATTTTCACTGGTACAGCACAATCGGTTGTAATGAGTGTATCTGCTCCTGTGTATGCAATGAAATTACAAGCCTTTTTACAAGTTACGTTTGCAATCAACGTATCTGTACACTTCGTAAATTTATTCGTAATAACGACTACTGTTTTACCGCTATCCAATTTGATTTCGATGCCTCTTGGTATCAAATTCGTATTGAGTTCGATTTTTGCAGTTGCGTTTGTACCTGCTTTTGAGAAGTTCATTGCACCGTATTTGTTCTTCGTGCTACCTCCGTTGATTAGGAGTTTTGTAGCGTCCAAAGTCCATTTACCTGCTCCATCCCAAACGTTCATACTATCAACTAATGTTGGTATGTTTTTGATAGTTGTTGCTTTGAATACTTTACCATTTACAACCCAGCTCTCTAACTTGTAAGGAGGCGTTGAACCTTGACCTGGCAATGTAAAGTAGTTGTAATTAAATGTAGTGTCAAACATACAACCTTTGAAACCGTTTGTATAAGGTTTATTGTTTGTTGTCAAAGTGTAGTTTACTAAACTATCCAATGGCAATTTGAAACAATATTTACCTTTATCTCCACAATTTACATCAAGATTTACGATTTCGTCTTTGAATATTCCGTTGTTACAAGTTACTGGTGGCGTAATACCTTTATTTATTGTTATTACAAAAATTGTAGTATCACAAACTCCTGCCGCATTGCAAGCTGTTACGCAAATCTTCTCAACGTCTTTTCCATCTTTATCTTTTGCTGTATATTTCAAACAACCGTTAGCATCTACTGAGTAAGAACCATAAGCCGAACTTCCTGTTTTGTCGCCGTTGCAAAGTGAGTAACTTACCGCAGCTCCGTTAGCAAAACCAGCTTCTAATTTCACACAACCTTTTGTACTATCTTTAACCGTCATTACTAACGGAATAGTGTCAATTGTGAGTTTTTTACATTCAATTTTCGCTAATACTGTATCTACACAACCTGTTGTTTTATTTGTAATTAAAATGCTATATGTACCTTTTTTCAAGCCAATTGCTAAACCTTTCTTAGTAGGGTTTAAGTCGCAAAGTTGCGTTTGACCTGCAAATACTTTTCCATCAACCGCAATGCCATAATTTGCAGCATTTGTTTGAGGAATATTTAAGCATACATAACCCAAATCATCACAATTTGTAATTGCTACAGATTTCACTTCTTTTGTATTTGTACAAGTTACAGTAGTATCGCAGTATTTCACTTTGAACATTGCACCCGCTACATCTAACGCTCCGCAAATTGTACCACCACCTTGTATCAATAATTTATTGACATCAAAACCAGTTGTTGTACCGAACTTCACGGTGTTTGTTTTCAATGTAGCTGTATCGAATACTAATGTATGTATTGTAAATTTACCTGTATCAGCAATTGTAAATGAAGGCGTTTTACCTAATTGAGTAATTACTAAGCCATTTCCATTTGTCAATACATAAGCTACTGAGTAACCTGCTGGAACTTTTGGAGCTGCATTTTGAGTTGCCTCAATCAATGTAGTTCCACCTTTTTTGATACAAGGAACAAATCCACCAGTTGTTGTAGTCGCTTTAAGTGTTCCTGCCGTAGCATCACAAGTTGAACCAGTACAATCTTTCACATTAAATTTCGCACCATTTAAGTCTAATGCTGCACAAATTGCACCGCCACCTTGAACTAACAATTTATCAATATCGCCACCAGTTGTTGTTCCTAAAACAACCGTAGATAAATCTAATGTTGCTGGGTCGTAAACTAATGTGTGAATAGTGTAATCGCCAATTGAAGTAACATCAAATTGTTGTGTTGCACTTGTCGCTACGATTGTCAAGTTTGCACCTTTTGTCAATACGTAAACCGTCTTGTAAGTTGCTGGCGCCCAAACGATTTGTGTCGTTTTAGATTTCAACGTTGCTTTACCATTCGATAAACAAGGTGTATTGTCAGGAGCAATTGTACCAGTTTCAGGAGATACATCATTAATCATGATGTCCACCATCATAGAACAATCTGCTTGTGTTGTATCACGTATTTCTACCTGATAAGCACCCATCAACAATTCTGTACGACCACTTCCGTTTGCATTTGGTTTACCAAACTTAGTATTCCAGATGTATTTGTAACCTTTTGTACCTTTTACTTTGATAAACGCTGAACCTGTTGGCATTGCGCAAGCAGTAGGTGTTATCAATATTGTGTCTATTTCGATGTTACAAGGGCTACAATCTTTCGAGATAGCGATTTTTTCAGCTTTTGCATGACAACCGTTTTTATCCGTTACTGTCACACTGTAATTTGCTGCATCGAGGTTTGTTCTATCTTTTGGATCATCATTACCAGCAAGGTCATTCCAGTCATATTTGTATGGAGCTGAACCACCGTTTACTGTCAATTTGATTTCTCCACCTTTATCACAAGTTGCATTTGAAGGTGTTGCAGTTAAAGCTATTTGGTCAGCAACTGTTACATTTACTGTGTCTTTTGCAGCGCATTGACCAGTAGAAGCTGTTACGATGTAAAGACCTGCTTTAGAAGCATCTGCACCTGCAATTTTCACTGTTTTACCAGTTGCTGTAAAGTTATTTGGACCTGTCCAAGAAATATTAGAAGCATTTGCCACTACGCTTAACTTGATGCTATCTCCGTTACAAACTGTAGTAGTACCTGCTGCATCAATTTTCATTACGTTATTGATAACTACCGTAGTAGAATAATCCGCTGTACAACCCGATTCAAACTTCACTTTCACTTTGTATTCTCCAGCTTGTGCAGCCGTAATACTTGCAATACTTGGGTTTTTAATTGAAGCTGTAAATCCTGCTGGACCAGTCCAAGTAAATAATTTACCCATAGAAGCACTCAATTCTAATTTTTGACCTTCACAAAGAGGCCCATTGTTAGAAACTGTAATATCAGGAATTTGATTTACAATTACTACAATTTTCTTCTCTGCTGTACAAGTGCTGTTTTTATCAGAAACTTTCACTGTGAATGTAGTTGAACCCGCTTTATTTGCTGCATAAGTAGTAGTCGCTGCGTTAGGACTGCTAAATGTACCTGCATTACTGCTTGTCCATTGGTACGTGTAATTTGTAGTGTTCGGTGTAGCACTTAATGTTACTACTGAATTTTGACAAACTAAATTCGTATCTACTTTTGCATCTACTAAAATACCAGTTATCATCGTAATAACCTGAGTTCCAGTAGATTTATTTCCACAATTATCAGTAGCCGTCCATGTACGTATTACAGTATAAGAATTATTTACAGTAGCACCTGTAACTTCATTCAAGATTACTTCAACATTTTTATCACAATTATCAGTTCCTGCAACATTTGCTGGTACTGGGATTGCTTGTCCACAACTTAAAGTAGTATTCACAGGAACACTTACCAATACTGGAGCTTTCGTATCCTTCACAGTAATTGTTTGTGTTACTTGTTTTGTACCACCACCTTGCTCAGTTGCTGTCCATGTACGAACTAAAGTATAACTATCTTCACAAGCTCCAGCTGTTTTCTTTTCATCTAACTTAACTGTTGCTGGTTTACCGCAACCGTCCGTAGCCGTTACTGTCGCTGCACTTGTTGTTGCATCACATTCGATTGTTTCATTTGCTGGTACGCCTGCAAACTTGATGTCTGCTGGATTACCTGCTTTTACGCTAATTGTTTGTGATGCGCTTGTCTTATTGCCACAATTATCTGTCGCTGTCCATGTTCTGATGATATTACCATTTGTACCTACCGTTTCTGCAAATAAAATTGTAACATTCTTATCGCAGTTGTCCGTTGCACTTGGTGTCGCTGGTACTGGTGCTATTTGTCCGCAATCTACTGATAGATTGGCTGGTACGCCTGCCAATACTGGTGCTTTATCATCTTTTACTGTGACCGTTTGTACTGCTGTCGTTTTGTTACCGCAGTTGTCCGTCGCTGTCCATGTACGCTTGATTGAATAAGCGTCTGGGCAACTGCCTGGTACTGTCGTTTCTATCAACTTAATCTCTACATTCTTGTCACAGTTGTCGGTCGCTGTTACACTTGGTACTACTGGTGTCGTGCCACATTCTGCTGTCGCATCTGCTGGTATGCCCGCAAATACTGGTGCTTTACTGTCTTTTACTGTTACCGTTTGTACCGCTGTTTTTGTGTTACCACTGCCGTCTGTTGCTGTCCATGTACGTACTAATGTGTAACCATCTTCACAAGTAGCTGTTTTCTTCTCGTCTAACTTAACTGTTGCTGGTTTACCGCAACCGTCCGTAGCCGTTACTGTCGCTGCACTTGTTGTTGCATCACATTCGATTGTTTCATTTGCTGGTACACCTACAAACTTGATGTCTGATGGATTGCCTGCTTTTACGCTAATTGTTTGTGATGCGCTTGTCTTATTGCCACAATTATCTGTCGCTGTCCATGTTCTGATGATATTACCATTTGTACCTACCGTTTCTGCAAATAAAATTGTAAC
>JANMGN010000668.1:0-11497 GCA_031374645.1 Chitinophagales bacterium
TTCATCCATGATTTTGGCGGAACTTCCACGGTAAAACCCGTGAGGTCTTCAATACCTCACGGGTTTATAGAGCGCAATAAATCTATTCCGCCAAAATCATGGATGAATCAAAATAATGAATAATTTATAATGAATAATTAACAAAAATCAATAAAAAAATGGCATTTGAAGATATAGATAACCTCCCAATTGAGTGGGCAGACCATGAAGACATCGCAATAAAATTATACGAGCGTTTTGGTAATGACTTTACAGAAGGTCGTATTTATAGAGTTCGTTTTACGGAATTACTGGATTATATCCTCGAAATTCCCAGTTTCACAGGCACTCGTGAAGGCTCTACCGAAGGGCATTTGGAACAAATACAAGCGAAATGGGTTTATGAATGGCGTGATGGTCAGAAATAAAATCTACAAACGCTGTGATTTAACGCTGTCAGGGTTTTTAACCCTGACAGCGTTTTTTGGAAATCCAGCGTTTTTTTTAGTCTAATTATTCAAAAATTCATTCAAGAATTTGTCTTTTTTGATAGGAACTACACCGATTTCTTCACAAACTTGACCGCCAGCGATGTTGCACATTTTGGCAATCGTAGCCAAATCGACACCACTTGCTAAGGCGACCGAAGCGACTGCTATAACCGTATCGCCTGCACCACAAACATCAGCGATGTGGCGTGGAGAAGTAGGCAAAATCATAGAAACACCTTCGCCATCTATAAAAATACCTTTTTCAGAAAGCGTAATCATCATATTCTGGCAAGGTGCAACGGCTCTAAATCGGGCAGCAGCACCTTGTAAATTTTCCAGCGTAACGGGTATTTTCTCGCCTAAGAATACGGATATTTCTTTCAGATTCGGCTTAAAAAGTGTTGCATTCTTATAGGCTGTAAAATTAGCTTTTTTAGGATCAATACAACTCGAAATTTGGTGTTTTTCGGTCAAAAAAAGCACTTGTTCGATTAGTGTTTTACTCAAAACACCTTTGTTATAATCTTGAAAAATAACAACACTAACTTTCTGATTTTCAATAAGATACTTTATTTTTTCGTACAAAACAAAGGCATCAAATTCGCCTAATTCGTTGGTCGTTTCTTTGTCCACACGGAGCAATTGTTGTCCTGCTGCCATCATGCGAGTTTTGACCGTTGTAGGTCTATTTTTAGCAAAAACCAAGTGCTGATTTTCAATATTTTCTTCTGCCAAAAGCTGCTTAAAAAGCTGTCCATCTGCATCGTTTCCGACTACTCCGAGCAAAAAAGGTTTTGCGCCCAAAGCCTTCACATTCAGTGCAACGTTTGCTGCACCACCCAATCTGTCTTGTGTTTCTTTCCATTCCAAAACAGGAACAGGTGCTTCGGGAGAAATCCTCGAAACACTGCCTTTTACATAGCGGTCAATCATTACATCTCCGATAATGAGAACGTTTTTTGTTGAAAATTCTTGAAACATGATTTATAAAATAGTAGTCTATATTTTGGGTAAAAGTTGCTGTGAAAATATTTTGGGAAGTAAAGGTAGTTTTTTATTGGTAAAATCAATCCGTAAATCTTCTGTAAAAACCAAATCTCAAATAGCTACCATACAAAGGATAATTCGGGACGGTCAAAAATATAGCTTTTTTATAAAAACGACTGGTTATATTTTCCATTTTTACAAAAGCACGGAGCTTTAAAACACGTGCGCTTACATAGACATCTAAGGCTGGATAAAACGGAATTTCGCTATCCGTTTGTGTATAAAATTGATTGATTAAAGGATTATAAGCGTCTGCATTATAGGCAGTTGTGTAACGAAAATCTGTACCTAATCGAGCGAGCATTGCACCTTTTCTAAATAATTTCCCTTCTACATAAACGCTATGTTTTCCGTAAATAGCTGGCAACTGGACTGCATCGCTGGTACTTTTTTGAAAAGCTAAATAATTCTCTATGTGCAACTTACGTATATGAATATCTTGTATAAGCTCTAATTGCAAAATATTTACTGCTTTATTTATTTGTTGTGGTTGGAGCGTTTTATCAAAATAAATATAATTATTGAGCAAATGATAACTACCCGTTGCAGCAAAATTCAGAGCTGGCAAACGATAAGTTGTGCTAAGTGTCGTAGAGAAAATTTTTGAAAAATCATCGTGTCGCCAAATAGGTAATTGGAAGCTGTACATACGAGTTTGCAACAAGGTTGGTTGATAACGTTGTTGCATAAAAGTAGCTTCTAAAATCCCTAATTTTTTTAGATTGAGTTGCAAATCTCCCTTTAAACAATATTCGGCAGCATTCGCTGGCAAAAGCCCAAAATGAGCATACGTATTGATTTTTAACCATTTAGAAAGTGCAAAATTCCATTTTCCAAAAGCAAAAATATGATTGATTTGGCTATCTTTTGGCTCAAAATAAATACTATAAAAACGGTGTTTTAAGCCAATTTCTATCGCATCTGGCAACTGCCCAATGCGTGGTTTTTGAGTGCCAATACTAACTTGATTTTCTATTTTTTTTACGTCAAAAAATACACGCAAACCTCTTTTATCGTTGATAAAATCTTGAAAATAAAGACTATCCGCTTTTTTTAATCCCGAAAAAGCATAATAATTTTTATTTGTAGTACGCTCATAATCAAAGAGATGCGTAATTAAAAACGCTCTTTTTTCAGTTGACAAAGAATCATTTGTTCTATTGAGTTTGTAGGTTTGTCGTATTTGGATACTTTGAACTTTGTAACGCAAATTCAGTACATTTGGCAACCTTGTATCTATCGTATAATTGCCAGGAAAATCTGTTTTCAGCATCGACGTATCAGCCCCTTCGACCGTACCTCCGTTGTGCGTTTGTTGCGCATTATTATTAGAAAAAGTTAAGAAAAAATTGTATTTTTTTCCGAGATGCGCATAGCCCATCGCCCAATTGGTATTGAGTGCCGAAGCTCCCTTAAAGTTGTAATTGGGATTAACTGATTGATTCGAGCGATGCCACTCCAAACTCACATAATTGTTGTTTGAAAATTGCGAACCATAATCGAAATCAAAATTTGAATCATTGCCAATAGTCCTAAAAGTCCACTTGGCTTGCGAAAACGCTTTATTCGTTTGGTAATATTTAATCGCCTGATTATCAATATGAAATAAATCAAAACTATGAATACCAACATCAAAACCTTCTCTAAAAGCGGTTTGCCAAACAATAGGACGATGCGCAGAACCTGGCATTCCCAAATAGGCATACTCTGCCCGACGACCTCGAATAGGCGAAAAATGTTGGAACTCGTTTCCCAAAAGCGTATCCGTAAAGGGTATTTTTTTTGAAGGAAAAGCAGCGTAAAAGTAAGCGACTTTTACCGTATCAAGTTCTCCTTCGTCCTCTTCATTAGGGTCGGTACTTGCGCTTTGCGGATTAGGAGAATTTCCATATTGCGAACTCGTACTACCACCGCCAGCACCTGGATACGAGCCATTGCGCTGCGCTTGTACATATATACTTGCACAAAAAAAGACGAAAAAGAATATTTTTTTTAAGAAATTTATCAAAAGAAGGATTTATCTAATTTTTTGAATGATGAATGTATAATAATGCTTCACTAAACCAGTCAATAACGCACATATAATCAAAATATTTGAAAAACAACAAATTCTAAGGTAACGAGATAGCACATTAACTCAAAATCTGCTCATGAATTTTCATCACTTGTTCCATCAAATCTTTACCGTTATTGTCAATGACATAATCCGCAAATTGCGCTCTATCTTTGTCGCTCATTTGTTTGGAAACTCTTGCCATTACCGATTCTTTTTTCATGTTATCACGCAACATAACACGCTCCACACGTACCTCAACAGGCGCAGTGACGATAATAATCTCATCCAATTGTTTGTAACTGCTGCTTTCTATCAAAAGAGCTGCTTCTTTGATAGCGTAAGGCGCATTTTTTTGTTGTCGAAACCAGTTTTCTCCATCTTTTTGCACCGCAGGATGTACCAAAGCATTTAATTCACTTAATTTGGCTTGATTTTGGAACGCAATACTGGATATAAAATGTCGATTGAGCGTACCATCAACAAGGTATGCTTCGTCGCCAAAAAGTGCGCTGATACTTTTTTTGAGTTCAGGGTCGTTGCTCATCAACCATTTGGCACGACCATCGGCGTAGTAAATTGGAATATTTAAGGATTCGAAAAGTTTGCAAACTGTTGTTTTACCGCTACCGATTCCGCCAGTAATACCTATTTTTATCATGAACTATTAGGTTTATTTTATTAAAAAACGTTAAAAATTTTGAATTAAACTATTTTTCAAGTAGTTTTGTTTGGGATATAAACTATTTTTACTTTTAGTAAGCCAAAACAAAATTTACACCTTGAAAAAATATGTACATATAATAATTAATTTTATTTATATTACTTTGTTTGTGAATACTTTGCAAGCACAGGATATTCATTTCTCGCAGTATTACAACAATCCTTTGCAGCTAAATCCTGCTCAATCTGGATTATTCAGCGAAGATATACGTTTTATTGCAAATAGCAAATTACAATGGGCAAATGTTCCAGTAAATTACACAACTTTTTCTGCATCGTATGATCACAAGCACTATCCGAAGCAAGCGCAGAAAGGTGTTTTTGCCACGGGAGCTCTGCTGAGTTATGACCGTGCTGGCGATTCTCATTTGACGACTACACATCTCGCAGGAAATGCCGCCTACATAAAAAGAATTGGCGAACTCAATCTGATTTCGATTGGTTTGCAAGCTGGCATCAGACATAGAGGTATCAATTATGATGATTTGTATTTTGACAGACAATTTAATGGCGAAAGGTTTAATACTGCAAGTGCAACAGGCGAAAAATTTAACAATCGCTCCATGTTAGCCATAGATTTTGGAATCGGTATCAATTATCGTTTTCAGTTGAAAGATAAAAGAACTCGTTTTGATTTTGGTGCAGCTATTTTTCATCCGCACGAACCGAAAGCTGAGTTTTTGGAAAAAAACCTTCGTTTGCCTTCTCGCAAAACATTTTATATTTTGACGAATGTAAAAGCGGGTAAAAAAATGGACGTTTTGGTCTATCTCGCAGGACAAAATCAAGGTGTGTACAACGAATTTTATATCTCTAATTTATATCGTTTTTATTTAAAACAAAGCAAATACGTTACAAAAGCAATACAATTGGGCGTACAATATCGTTTGGCTGAGCGTTCTGATGCGCTCGTTCCGACCGTAGAATTTTTGACAGACCAGTATCATCTGGGTTTTAGTTATGATGTTACGATTTCGAGATTTCAAGCGGCAAATAATGGTCGAGGCGGTCCAGAAGTCAGTTTCAAATACTTGATTACGAATGTAAAAAAAGTAAAAAGCGCAAAGGCTTGTCCGATATTCTAAAATTTAATAAAAAAAATTCTAAACGCCGTTATTTATCATTTTGAAAAAACTCCTTTACATATTATTTTTATTTATTTTTACAAATAATATAACTGCTCAAACGGCGAAGGCTTTTGAAGAGGCGGGCGATGCGTCATTTGTTCAAAAAGATTACAATGCTGCCTTAGAATATTATTTGGAAGCGACCGCAAAAGGCAGTAATAATGAAGATTTGGCTTGGAAAATGGCTGAAACAGCTCGTTTTTACAACAGTTATGCACTGGCAGAAAAAAATTATCAAAAAGTTATAGACGCCAAATTAACCAAAAAATATCCCACCGCAAAATTTCAATTAGCAACCGTAAAAAAATCGCAAGGCAAATACGACGAAGCAAAAACGCTTTTTGAAGAAGTCATCAGCGCCCCTTATTCCAACTTTGACAATATTACACAGGCTCGTAAAGAAATAAAATCTTCGGATTGGGCGATAGGAATTATAAAAACGCCAAAAGATGTGACGATTGAGCATTTGGGGAAAAGCGTGAACTCGCCTTATTCTGATTTCGGAGCTGTAAAACGAGATGAAACGCTTTATTTTTCGTCGCTTCGTTTTGAAAATAGAGAGGACAAAAAAAGTCCACCACGACTTTTGACTAAAGTTTTGTCCACAAAAGATACTTTGACGGCTGCAAAAGCGGTTTCAAAGTACAATTCTGCTACGCAACATACGGCTTATTCTGCTTTTTCTCCGAAAAGCGAACGTGTTTATTTTACCAATTGCGATTATGGAAGCACAGGCGATGACATCGTTTGTAGTATTTATTTTAGAGAAAAACAAGGTGACACTTGGTCAAAAGAAGAGCGTTTGCCCGATTTTATAAACGTTGCTGCGGCTTCTAACACGATGCCTTTTGTGGCATTGGAAAATGGCGAAGAAATCCTATATTTTGTTTCCAACAGAAAAGATGGAAAGGGCGGAAACGATATTTGGTATTCGGTAATTTTGCCTACGGGCGGCTTTTCTTATCCTATAAATTTGGCGTACGTCAATACGCAAGGCGACGAAATGTCCCCTTATTATCATACTGCGAACAAGACGTTGTATTTCAGTTCAAACGGCTACGAAACGCTTGGCGGTCTTGACATTTTTGCTTCTGTGAAAAATAAAAGTAATTTTTCTACACCTCGAAATATGGGAACGCCTATCAATAGTAGTTACAATGACCTGTATTTCAACCTTTTAGCCGATGGAAAAGAAGGTTACTTGGCTTCTAATCGTTTGGGTTCTTTATTTTTGGATAAAAAAAATGAAACGTGTTGTTATGATGTTTATAAAGCAATTATTGGAAAAAAAGTGTTAGACGAGCCCAAAAAAGAAACACCAAAAACGCCTAAAAAAGAAACGCCACCAACGGTTGATGTGCCTAAAAAAAACATACCGCCTTCAACGACGAGTACAACTCCGCCGAAAAATAATACGCCAAACACAACACCGAATACGCCTCCAAAAAGCTACGAAAATACACCAAAAAAAGACCCGAAAAAAGAGGCGCCGCCGACTACTTCCACCAAAGTACCGCCGCCCAATTATAATCCGCCACCACCCAATACGAAGTATAATATTCCGACTAAAATCCCGAAAGAATATACAGAATTGAGTGAATTTTTGCCATTGCCTTTGTATTTTGATAATGACGAACCTGATAGAAATACACGTGCAACGACGACCACAAAGACCTACGAACAAGCAGAATATACGTATTATAAACGAAAATATGAGTATATTGAGAAGAATTTGAGTATCGGAAAGGATAGAAAAACGGCTATTGAAACGCTTGATGCGCTTTTTGAACAAGAGATACACGAGCATTTTATTCAGTTACAAAAATTTACGCCTATTTTACTTGGACGTTTGTATAAAGGAGAAAAAATTGAAATTATCGTAAAAGGTTTTGCAAGTCCTTTGGCTAAAAATGACTATAATAATAATTTGGGAAAACGTCGTGTGGCAAGTTTGGTTAATTATTGGAAAAACTACGAAGGTGGTCTTTTTCAAAAATATTTTGACAATGGACAACTAAAAATCACGCAAGTTTCGTTCGGAGAAGATACTGCCGCAAAAAATATCAGCGACAATGAAGCCGACGAAGCAGCTTCTATTTACTCGATAGGTGCAGCAAAAGAGCGAAGAATTGAGATTATTGAGATAAGAAAAAATTAATCTTAGCAAACAAAAAATCCTGTAATGACATATTGCAGGATTTTTTTTACTTCTACGCTACTTTTAGCAATATTTTTTACTTTTTTTCGTCAAAAAAAGCAACTTTTTGATAAAAAATGTTGTTTAATACAATATAAAATTTAAAAAATGTATCATCAATCGCATACCTATTATTCGCAGCTTTATCGAGAGTTCAAATCGCTCGATGAAACGGCTTATCGTGCGATTATACATTATTTTGAAAAAAACGAGAGTAAAATCGAGCAATTGGACTTTGAGGAGTATTTTGATTTGCTCGTTTGCTACGCTACGGCACTTTTAGCAAATGAAGAATACCACAAACATTTGAATATTTCAGATGAGGTAATTGCTGTTTCGATGAGCCAAAACGTCGTTTCTTACAATGGAGAGGATATTTTACAACACATGTTATATCAAAAAGCATGGTCTTATTACAAACTTTCGGAACACAAAAAAGCAATTTATATGCTTTCTGAATTGCTAAAAATCAATCCCTTTGATAGTGATGCAGAAAAACTATTGTACAAAGCACTTTGGAGCGACAAAGTACGTTTTTTGTCTTATTTCAAAGCACTTGGTATCTTTATATTTTTACTTTGCGCACTTACGATAGCCATAGAAATGATTTTGGTACGCACCTTATTTCCAAACTACGCAGAAATCGTAGAACTGACACGTAATTGTATGTTTTTATTTGGAATAGCAATGCTTGTTTTAGGCTATGCTACACACACTTTTTTACTCTTCAGAAAGGGAAAAAGTATTTTGAGCAAAGCAAAAATGAAGTTTTTATACGCTGACTAAATTTAATGAATAATGAATAATTTACAATTAAACAACTGATTATCAGGTATTTATATAAAATCTTTATCTCATTCATTTTTTCAGTGTGCGGATAAAAATCTAATTATTTTCGTCAAAATCCTTCACAATACTCATCAGTGTAACTAATTTTTCATAAAATTCTCTTACCAAATCGTAGCTAACATTCGACCTAAAAAGATAAGGTTCGAGCAAATCGTTCGGCTCATCTACCGCCACATAAATATCATTTCCGATAACAGAAAGGTAAATTTTACAACCTGTAAAATCATAATAATCTAAAATATCATTTTGCATTTCTTCCGAAAGCAAGGTATGAATCGGTGCATCAGGCGTAGCATAAGTGATGAAAAGTTCTTGAAAATCAGCAACTTGCAAACTCGAAGCCACCTCAGCTGCTCCACTTAGCATAAACTTTTTTATCGTTCGGATTTCATCATTTTTGTACGCTCTCGGGATAATTAATATTTTACCTTTGATTTTCACAGCTTCATTGGATTCCGCTTCGTTGAAGTGCAATTGGTTCAAATCATATTCTATTGCTTGTTTTTTCGTCAGCAACAAATCCAATTCTTTGTATTGCTCATCAAGTTTCCATTCTTCGAGTTCGTGATTTAGATTTTCTACACCACGTATCGTATGTATTTTTTGTTTAATATCATTTAGCTCCGTATTCAAAGCCAGGTTTCGTTTGAAATCTTTAAATTCTGCGTGCAAAAAAATACCTCTAAAAACAGTATCTACCTTCGTGCGCACTCGAGAAAAAGCCTTCGCTTCGAGTTCACAAAGTTCAAAAGCCAACTCGCCAATCACACCACTAATATGGTCTTCTCCCTTGTATTCTATCACATCTTCCGAAAAAATTTCGCTGTACTGAAACTCTCGAAAATCAACCGCTTTGCCTTCATCATAATATAATGTACCAAAATTTACGTCATTATCTATAAAATCTAAGATTAAACGCACCACATTTGGCTTAAAAGTCATCTGAAATTTACGGATTTGCCTGTATAAATAAATCATATACAGCGCAATCGGGATACACAAAAATAAAGTTAGTATAAAAGTTTGTAAATAAAGAGCGATAATAGCCGTAGCAAAAATCAGTAGGCTTGATGCCAGAAGAAGCCGAAGGAGGCGTATCCGTTTTTTGTCCATCCGCAACAGTTCGGGATGTATGGTATGATTATAAAAAATGCGGAGACTTTCGTATTTCATTAAGTAGGCGTATAAAAATAATCGACAATTTTTTTGTCGTTGTAAAAATAACATAAGTAACTGACTGCAAGGAAGTTACGTTTTTATTTTTACAACGACTCCCCTTTAAAAAAATTTTGGTTATTTTAGCCCAATTACTTAAAAAAGTTATTAGAAGGAAATTTCAAAGCAAATCATGATTGTATATTAATTTTTTTTACACCTCACGGGTTTTGAAGACCCGTGAGGTATAAAAAAAATTAATATACAATTATCTTAACAATGTGCCATTGCTTTCTCTATTTTTTTTCCTGTCAGACCTTGATAAAAATGCAGTACCTCTTTTCCTATTTCATAATTATCGTAATTTTTGGCTGCAAAAACTTGCGCACGTTGCCCAATTGCGAGCAATTCGTCCAGATTTTGATATTTTTGTAGGACTTCTAAAAACTCATAAGGTGTATTTGCCAAAAGTGCGCTTTCGCCATGTTCTACTTGAATTCCTTCGATTCCGACACTCGTAGAAAGTACAACTTTTCCCAATGCCATGCCTTCCAAAATCTTAGCACGCATACCGCCACCGCTCAAAAGAGGAACAAGCATCATCGGATATTCATTGATAAAGTCCTGAGCATCAGGTACTTCTCCGTGAATAAACACATTAGAAAATTTCATTTTTTTGATACTTTCGGGCATATTTCTACCTGCAATATGAAACTCAATCGTAGGCAAAGCAGTATTTATTTTTGCCCAACAATTCTCCAGAAACCAACTCAATCCTTCCAAATTCGGCTGCCAATCAAGCGAACCTATAAAAGACATTTTCAACGGTCTTTTATAACTTACATTATCTGCGTTGTAATCACGGATATCCAAACCAATCGGAATTGCTTTTGCAGGCTGATTAAATCCTAATTTTTTACAAAAATCCAAGTCACGTTGTGTAATAGCCAAAAGTGCATCGTACTTTTGAAGTTGCGCCAATTCAAAGATTTTTAGCTTTTGTGTCAAGTGATTCAGATACCACTTTTTGATAGGATTTTTGGTATAAAAAGTCAAACGCTCCCAAATTTCATGCTCAATATTATGCGAACGCATTACTATTTTTGCATCAGAATATTGGCGAATAACATCTATATAAGGAGCTAAAAAAAGTGTTTCCAACTGAATTATATCAAATTTTTCTTTTTGTAAAATGTTGATTAACTGCTTTTTATAATCTTCTGTAACAAAACGACTGATGTGATAAGATTCCGTAGAAAAAAGATTGAAGAACGCATCAACCATTTTTACTCGATTATCGACAAAGCTCGTATGGATATTTTCGTAATGATTAAAAGTCTTTGGTAAGTTTTCTATTTCGACAAAATGCTTAGAAGTATTCATCGCCAAAAGTGTAACTTCGCAGCCCAACTCATTTAAGGCACGACTGAGGTACGTGACCGCAATCGATTCACCATCTTTGAGTGGATAAGGAAATTTTTTACACAATTGAAGTATTTTCATAAGTTAAGCGTATAGAAATAGTTAGATTTGAGCTGCAAAGGTAAAGAACTGAACCAACCTTAACAAACGTCTTAACGGTTTTATTTTTCTTTTATTTTATTTTCCCTAATTTTTTGTTAAAAAATTAAAAATGCAATAGATTTTTGGCAATTCTGTACCTCATTACAGTGAAACTATACTCATCTGCATAAGGTTTAACCTTTAAACAAAAAATGAATCTACCAAAAATAAAAGGGGAGGAATTTTACAAATTTTTTAATTTTCATAAAAAGGGTAAAACCTTGTGCGTTACAGCATAATACTCCCCTACTTGTTACATTCTGAATGTTACGAACAACTTGACCAGTTACAGTAGTAACATCAACGTTGTAAA
>JANMGN010000741.1:0-7630 GCA_031374645.1 Chitinophagales bacterium
GGGCGAAGGCGTAGTTTAGCTTCAAAATACTGACAGGGTTCTTTTGACCCTGCCAGTATTTTACTAACGTTATTAAAATATATAAAACATTAAAAATCAATTAGTTATGAAAAAAATAATACAAACCGAAAATGCGCCTGCGCCTATTGGCCCTTACAATCAAGCCACTATTCACAACGGAACACTTTATATTTCAGGACAAATTGCTTTGCATCCTACGACGGGCGAATTAATCACAACGAATATTGAAGACGAAACGCACCAAGTCATGCAAAACATAAAAGGTGTTTTGGAAGCAGCAGGTTGCACCTTTGAAAGCGTACTCAAATGCTCTGTTTTTGTAAGCGATATTACGATGTTTGGGCGTATAAATGCTGTTTACGGTCAGTATTTTAACGAAGAAACTGCGCCTGCAAGAGAGCTGGTACAAGTCGCTAATTTGCCACGATTTGTGAATGTAGAGATTTCTGTTATCGCAGCTGTCTGAAAGAAATGCTAAGAAAAATACTTGCTCTCAGTCTTATGTTTTTTTTAGGAAATAAAAATATACAAGCGCAAGATACCATAAAGTATATAGGTGTCAATTACCATTTTATGCTAAAAAGCGATGGTACAGGAAATTTTGATGAATACTGGGATGGCACGGCAGATTCTACCATGAATGGATTTCGCCGTGCCAACTTAGTTATTGAAAAAGCGAACTACGAGTTGGCGCATAATAGAAGTATGTATCGTCCAAATCCGAATAATACGCCCACTTTACGAACAAGTATGCGCTACGTCCTTTGTGGCGTTTATTTTCATCGTAACGATACTTTTTACATTGCAGAAACTTTTGCTGGCTGGGAAATGCACGATAAATATGGCGTAAATAAAAAGAGTGAAATCAATATTTTTAATATTCCTGATAATGAAATCAACTCAGGAATCGCCAATCAACTAATTTCTCCACGTGACATTGACCCTGAATTGGCTTGTAAAGTAAAAGATTACACCCAATATTTAAAATTTCCTAATTGGAGTATTCAATATCAAGGCGCAAATATTAATCATGAAATTGGGCATCTTTTAGGTTTGTACCATACTTGGGATAGCGACGACGACTGCCCCGATACGCCAATGGCTTACAAGAAAGATGGTAGTTATGTACAATGTTGGGGCTATAATGCTAAAAATGAAATTTGTGCTGATTGGCACAATATTTCAAATAATATTATGGATTACAACGAGCAATTTCCTCACGCTTACACGCCTTGTCAGCTGAATATTATTCACCGTAATTTGAATACTGCTGCACAAAAGTATATTATGAAAATGGATAAATATGCTCCTCCAAAAGCATTTTTCGATATTTTTTTAGATAAAAAAAATAATATTATTTGGCTTGATGGCATTACATCTTCTAATGAAAAAAATTATACGATTGAAATTTTTGATCCATCAGTAGATAAAACAAATTTTTTTTTTCGCATTGATAGTGATGGCGAAATTGGACGCATCAATCTAAGTAAATATTTTACTTTTGATAAAAAGAAAAAATATCGTATTCGCTTAACTATTTCGGGAGCGCAAAAAGAAATAGATTTTTATGAAGCAACTTTTTAAATAATCGACTAAGAAAAGTGTCGATTATTTCAGCCAACGATTTAATAGCAAAATATGTTTTCACAATATATCAGTTTCGCAAACCCTTTTTATTTTTTACTCCTTTTTTTGTTGCCATTTGCTTGGTTTTTACAAAAAAAACAAGCTAAAAAAGCTATTTCACTTGCTTTTAATAATTTGGACGGTTTAAAAAACCTTCAATCAAAGCGGCAAAAATTGCAAAAATATTTATTTCCTTTATTACAAATATTAATTTTTGTTAGCATTACAACCGCATTGGCACGTCCACAAATGCCTTTGCGAGAAGAAATTACGCATCAAGAAGGCATAGATATTATGCTCGTTTTAGACTTATCGATGAGTATGCTTTCCAAAGATTTTAAGCCCGACCGTTTGGAAGTAAGCAAAAGTGTCGCTTCCAGTTTTATACAAAAAAGACCTTATGATAGGATTGGATTGGTCATTTTTTCGGGCGAGGCTTTTACGCAATGCCCACTCACAAGCGACCACACTACGCTACAACAAATGCTCGACGGTCTGAAAACAGGTATTTTACAAGACGGAACAGCGATAGGAATGGGGTTGGCAACCGCAGTAAATCATCTGCAAGACACCACAACTAAAAGTAGAATTGTTATTTTATTAACAGATGGAGTGAATAATTCTGGCTATATTTCTCCGCTCGATGCCGCAAATTTAGCCAAACAATATGGTATAAAAATCTACACTATTGGTGTAGGTACGGTCGGCGAAGCACTCATGCCTATTGGCAGAAGACCAAGCACAGGCGAAATTGTTTTTGATATGCAGCACGTAGAAATAGACGAAGCGTTGCTCGAACAAATTGCCGCTACTTCGCCAGGCGGAACGTATTATCGTGCGACCGATGCCAAACAATTGGAAAAAATATACGAAGAAATAAATCTTCTGGAAAAAACAAAATTAGATAGCAACGTCATCAAGCAAAAAGTAGAGCTTTTTGTTCCTTTTGTATGTATCGCCTTATTTTTATTGCTACTTCTTTTTGTATTAAAAAATACTATATTTAAAACGCTGCCATAAATAAATTTATGGGCTATAATACTGGTCATTGCTACGCAATTTTTCAAAAAAATAAACTACTATGTTTTTTAAGTATTATTTTTTACCTTTGTGAAAAAATATATGAAAAATATACTATTTATTGCTTTGATTTTGAGCGCATTAAGTGCTAAATCGCAAAATATAGCACTCTCGCTTTCACAAACTATTACGACCGATGATTTACATCGTCATCTTAGCGTTTTGACTTCTGATTCGCTCGAAGGGCGAGAAACAGGTACTACGGGCAACCTTCGTGCAGGTGCTTATATTGCTCGACATTTTCAAGGTTTGGGCTTGCCGCCAGTGGTCAAAAACTCTTTTTTTCAGCCCATTATATTTACTTCCGAAACTTGGAATACCATAAAACTCAATATAAATGGAAGAGAATATGCGCCTAATTGGGATTTTTACGCATTGCCTTCTTACAATAGTAATTTAGAAATTAATGCGAGTGAAGTTGTTTTTTGTGGCTACGGCATCGAAGATAATTTTTACAATGATTATAAAAAAGCACGTAAACGTCTGAAAGACAAGGTATTACTTATTTATGGTGGCGAACCTACCAATAGTGATGGCGTTTCTCTGATTACGAATAGTAGTACGCCTTCGGATTGGAGTAGCAATATGTCTAAAAAATTAGAAGTAGCGTACCGTTACGGAGCAAAAGCGGTTTTGATTATTGATGGTAATTTGCAAAAAAACTTAGACAAATACCGCAATCAAATCTCGAATAGTTCGCTTAAAATGGGCGATGGATTTGCGCCTGAAACGCATTTTACCAATAGCATTTTTATTTCAACAGAAATGGCAAAAAACCTAATTGGCGATAATTTTAAAAAAGTGGTAGATGCTCGTGAAATGATAACAAGCGTAGGCAAAACCAAACGTTTTAAAATTCCTTGTCAGCTTAGTTTTACACAAAATAAAAAAGTCAATAAGCTAAAATCTAACAATGTTTTGGGTTATATAGAAGGTAGCGACGAAAAATTGAAAAATGAAATCGTAGTTATCACAGCGCATTATGATCATTTGGGGAAAAAAGGCGATGGTATTTATTACGGTGCTGACGATGATGGCTCAGGAACTTGCGCTGTTTTAGAAATTGCAGAAGCCTTTGCCACGGCACAAAGAATGGGCAATGGCGCACGAAGAAGCGTACTCTGTATGTTGGTTACAGGAGAAGAAAAAGGCTTATTGGGGTCGCAATATTATGTAAATCATCCTATTTTTCCGTTGGAAAAAACAATCGCAGACGTAAATATAGATATGGTAGGTCGTGTGGACGAAGCGCACGAAAAAGACGCTAACTATATATATGTTATCGGAGCAGACAAACTGAGCCAAGATTTGCACGATATTAATGAAACCGTGAACAAAAATTATACGCATCTTGCTTTGGATTATAAATACAATGACGAAGCAGACCCCAATCGTTATTACTATCGTTCGGATCATTATAATTTTGCGGTAAAAAATATTCCAGCGATTTTTTATTTCAATGGCACTCACGCAGATTACCACAAAACAAGCGATACGATTGAGAAAATAAATTTTGAAGCATTGGCAAATCGTGCGAAATTAGCTTTTTTTACAGCTTGGGAATTGGCAAATCGGGAGGAGCGCATTCGTTTGAATGAAAAAAAATAAGCAACGAAAAGTGAACAATTGACAATTGACAAATTCCGTAGAAATGACCGATGAGTAGCCATGGGTTTTAACCCATGAAAAATAGGTAATAGGCAAAAAAATTTATCATCAAAAAAATTGCGAATAGTGCAAAATCATTGTAATTTTGCAGTCTTATTATAAAAATAATTAATTATAAACAAATAAAAAACTTCGCTTATCGTTATTTTACAAGTAATTTAGAAAAATTGCTTAAAAATGTTGAGCAAGAAGAAATTTTGATTTTAATACAATGGGAAGAGCATTTGAATATCGTAAAGCCACGAAAATGAAACGTTGGGCAAATATGGCAAAAGTTTTCACGAAAATTGGTCGTGAAATCGCCATCGCCTGCAAAGAAGGAGTAGCAGACCCTGAATATAATCCTCGTTTGCGTATGGCAATTCTGAACGGAAGAAAAGCCAACATGCCAAAAGCAAACGTAGATGCAGCTATAAAACGTGCTTCTTCTAAGGAAGCTGACGATTATCAAGAGGTAGTTTATGAAGGTTACGGCCCACATGGTATTGCGTTTTTGGTAGAAACTACCACGAATAATCCTACTCGTACGGTGGCTAACATTCGTTTGTATTTCAATAGAAATGCTGGCTCGTTGGGAACATCTGGCTCGGTGGATTATATGTTTCCACGCCGTGGACTTTTTCGCATCAAGGCAGAAGGACAAAATATTGAAGATTTAGAGTTTGAATTGATTGATTTTGGTTTAGATGAAATGAAAATCGAGGACGACGAAATTTTAATTTATAGCACTTTTGAGGAATTTGGAACGATGCAAAAAGCACTCGAAGAGCGCAATATAGAGATAGAAAGTGCCGAACTAACACGCACGCCAACTATCACAAAAGCACTTGATGATGCGCAAACCGAAGACCTAATCAAACTGATAGATAAGTTTGAAGAAGACGAAGATGTTGCAAATGTTTTTCATACGATGGATATGGAAGGCTAATCGACCCATCTAAATCTTTCAGCCCCATCCCGACCTTCCCCTTTGGGGAAGGAGAAAAGAGGAAGACTTTAAGGTGCTAAAAATGGCGAATTACCCAAAAATTTAAAATTATAAAAAATGAAAAAAATACTAATTTTTTTATCGTTTATTGCGATTTTATCGTCTTGTGGCGACCCGAAACGTCAAGCAGCAATTGATGCTATAAAGGCAAGCGAATTGGTTTTGACCAAAGATTTGACCAAAATAGACCCTGAATTTGCAAATAATTTAATCAAACAATACGATAGCTTTTTTGCAGCATATCCCAAAGATACCCTTTCCGCAAATATGCTATTTAAAGCGGCTGATTTGTCAAGAGGAATAGGTTCATTTGGAAAAGCCATCAAATATTGGGGCGATTTGGGAGAATTTTTTCCCAATTATAATAAAACTCCAGACGCAGCATTTTTACAAGCATTTACGTTTGAAAATGACCTCGGCGATAAGGAACAAGCAAAACATTATTATCAGAAATTTTTGGAAAAATATCCTAATCATACTTTTGCCGCTGACGCAAAAAAATCATTAGAATTGATAGATATGCCGATGGAGCAAATCATAAAGAAATTTGAAGAGCAAAATAAAGCACAAACAGAAAAATAATTAACTCCTATTACAACGACTGTTATCAAGTTGCAGCGCAACGACTGTTATCAAGTTGCAGCGCAACGACCGATATGGTAGCCAATGGTTTTAACGATTGGAACAATAAAAAATGGTGTAAATTTAGCAATTGCTAAATTTACACCATTTTTTTAGTACACCATCGCAGCCAAACTCCTTCGTCGTGTGACAGCGATGTAGTATTACATTTTTGGTTCATCCATGATTTTTGGCGGAATAGATTTATTGCGCTCTATAAACCCGTGAGGTATTGAAGACCTCACGAGTTTTACCGTGGAAGTTCCGCCAAAATCATGGATGAACCACATTTTTTAATGTTTTATAGGTGTAGGTATCGTAACAGATTGTTTATCAAACAATTCTTTCTTTTTAATGCGCTCTTCCATGTCTTTACGAGCGACTTTTTTGTTTAAATATTTTTCAATCATCAAACTTGCAATAGGCGCACCAGCCGATGAACCAAAACCACCAAATTCTACATACGCTGCAATAGCGATTTTAGGATTATTTTTAGGTGCAAAACCAAAAAATACAGAGTGGTCTTTGTTGCGATTGTGCGGATTTTGTACCGTACCTGTTTTTCCGCAAAGCTCAATATCTGGTATTCTTGCGCCCGTAGCTGTTCCACTTTGTACACAACGTTCCATGCCATCTATCACAGGAACAAAATGCTGCGCCTCGACACGTGTTTTATGAAGTGTCGTATATTGCGCTGGAATTCGAGTACCATCTTTGAATGTTTTTATCAAATGTGGCGTAAAAAAGTGACCTCTATTGGCAATAGTTGCTGCCAAATTTGCCATTTGCAAGGTCGTCATTTGCATCTCTCCTTGTCCGATTCCAAGCGAAATAATGGTCGTTGAGTACCAACTTCCTTTATCTTTTGGATAAAGTCTATCATAATAGGCACAAGTTGGGACATTACCTGCCGTTTCGTGCGGATAATCAATGTCCAGCGTTTTACCCAAACCAAAATCGTATAAATGCTGTACAAAAACATCATATCCTTTATGGCTATTGTAAAAACCATATTTATCTACAATATCTTTGAAAACAGTACAAAAATAATTATTACAAGAGTGCCCGATTCCTTCTGCAAGATTGGGTAAATAACCATGATTGTGTACGCATTTTACCGTCAAATTATTATAGTGAAAACCACCATTGCAATTCATTCCTCGACCTGCGCTCAAAACACCTTCTTGCAAACCTATCAATGCAACCAAAGTTTTGAAAATAGAGCCTGGCGGATATTTTGCCATTACGGTACGGTCAAAAAACGGTTTTCGAGGATCATTTATCAATTCCATAAATGCTTCGCCACGATTTTTATTGATAGAAAGTAAATTTGGGTCGTAAGTAGGCGCACTAATCATAGCTAAAATTTCGCCTGTTTCTGGCTCAATCGCTACAACAGAACCTGATTTTCCAGCCAAAAGCTCTTCGCCATACTGTTGTAAATCAATATCGACGGTAGAAACTACGTCTTTTCCAGCCGTAGAAAGCGAATCAGCAGAACCATCTCTGTAAGGACCAAGTGGGCGACCTAAATTGTCTTTTAATAAGTAAGAAATACCTTTTTCGCCTTTTAACTGACCTTCATATTCTGATTCCAAACCACTCGAACCAATAATATCGCCTTTT
>JANMGN010000808.1:0-1837 GCA_031374645.1 Chitinophagales bacterium
CTTAAATTTGCAGTTTAGTTGTAATCTGAGCGATGTTTAAGATTTATTAAAAAAAAGTCCCAAAGTAAAATTAGTTTATTTATCCAAACAAAAAAGTGAGAAAATTATGAGAAAAGTATTGTTTATTTTATTTTTATTTGCTGCAAAAATTAGCTTTGCACAAAACACGACACTTGAAGGTTACATATATGAAAGTAAAAATCGTGGCTACCTAAATCAAGTAAAAATAGCGGTTTTAGACAGTAAATCAGGTGTGGTAAAAGCAGAGGCAGAAACGAACAAAGAAGGTTTTTTTACAGTAGAAGTTCCTGCCGAGGCAGAGTATCGTATCGGAGCGACAAAAGAAATGTTTTTGCCAAAAGACGAAACTGTTTTTGCAAAATCTGGCGAAAAGGCTTTTGTGAAAATAGAAATGAGCCGAAAACCTGGTTATTTGATGGATATTACGTTGGCTGAAAAACGTATCGCTGAACTTGCACCTACGGACGGTTTGACAGGCGTTCGTTTTGAAGTTTACAATAATACAACTGGTCAGGAAGTGTATAGAAATGACAGCACGAGTAGTACAAATTTGCAGTTTCACATGGAGCAAGGCAATCATTATACGTATTTAGTGCGTAAAAAAGGTTATTTTTCTAAGAGAATAGAAGCGTATGTGAATGTAAAAGGTTGTATTTTGTGCATAGACGGCATAGATAAAGTAAATCCTGGCGTGATAGATAACCTCACGAATGAGCATAAAGAAGGTGTTTTGTTGGCGAATTTGGAGTTGCAGCCACTAAAAGTAAACTCCTCTATTCAAATAAAAAATATATATTATGATTTGGGTAGCGCAGCTTTACGTCCCGAATCTATCAAAGAATTGGATAAATTGGGCGCTACACTCAAAGAAAATCCGTATATAAATGTAGAGTTGGGTTCGCACACAGATGCACGTGGAGATAATGTTTCTAATGCAAATCTTTCGCAGCGTCGTGCAGAAAGTGTGACGGATTATTTGATACGAAATACAAAAATTGATGTAGCACGCTTGACAGCGCAAGGTTATGGCGAAACAAAATTGCTTAATCGTTGTGCTGATGGAATACAGTGTTCGGAAACGGAACATCAAGAAAATCGTCGTACAGAATTGAAAATATTGAGTGTAGATGATACAAAATTGATGGAAAAGAGCCTTGTTGAGATTATTCGTGGCGATAATATGGAAAAAACTTTGCAGCAAGTACAATCTTCAAATGTCATAGAGGTAAAAGATGGCGAGGCTATGCCTGATGATTTGAAACAATACATAGAATCGCAACAAAAAGCATCTGAAGAAGCAAAGCCTAAACAAGAAACTCCGAAAAATGAAAATCCAAGGGTAGATTTTAAGAAAAAAAATGACGAGCCAATAAGTGATGTAAAAGTAGTTGAAACAGCTGTAAAAACGAAGGTAGTAACTGTGGCAAAAACGGAGGCTTCTACAAAAATAATTTCAACACCAACTGCTACAAAAGAAAATACAACGAAGCAAAATTCTAAGATTATCAGCGAAAAACCAGTAAAAACGAGTGTTTCTACTAAAAAAATACAAACTTTAGGTTTAGATTATACAGGTTATATGGTCGAGCTTTTGACTAATCCGAAAGCATTGGGCGGCTCAAACGAAGTTTTTACCCGTTTTGATAATCTTACTTTGGAAACGACAAAAAAAGGAATTACCTATTACGCTGGGTCTTTTAATAAACTTTTAGAAGTAGAAAATTTTTACATCAATGAGGTAAAAGAGCGTTATCCGAATGCAAGAATTGTTCGTTTTGCGAATGGAAAAAAACAATGACCTATCCTAAATCCTTTC
>JANMGN010000812.1:0-15837 GCA_031374645.1 Chitinophagales bacterium
AAAAAGGCTCGTATCTTTGTACAAAATTTAACCTTTATTGTTTCTTGAAAAAACTAAAAGCAATAAAAAAATTCTATTTAACTTATGAAAAAACATAATTTCAGCGCAGGCCCAGCCATTTTGCCCAAAAGTGTCATGAAAGAAGCTGCAAAAGCAGTAATAGACTTTAATGGTATAGGGTTTTCTATTTTAGAAATCTCACACCGTTCCAAAGAATTTGAAGCGGTTATGGACGAAACAAGAAGCCTTGTAAAAGAAATATTAGGCATCGGCGACGAGTATGAAGTGCTTTTTTTGACAGGCGGTGCAAGCTCTCAATTCTATATGGTGCCGTTCAATTTTTTGGGCGAAAACGAAACAGCCTGTTATACTAATACAGGAACTTGGGCAGACAAAGCTATCAAAGAAGCGAAAAACTTTGGTACTGTAAATGTATTGGCTTCTTCCAAAGAAAGCAATTATTCTTACATTCCAAAGGGAATAAAAACTCCAAACGACGCTAAATATTTGCATCTTACAAGCAATAATACTATTTTTGGAACAGAATATTTCAAGTTTCCTAAAACAGACTTGCCAATAGTTTGCGATATGTCTTCGGATATTTTTAGCCGCCCTTTGCCAATGGATAAATTCGATTTTATCTATGCAGGCGCACAAAAAAATCTCGGCCCAGCAGGAATGACTTTGATTATTGCTAAAAAAAGTTTCTTAGCAAAAACGGTTGAAAATCGTGTAATCCCTACGATGTTGAATTATCAAACGCACGCCAAGGAAGGTTCTATGCACAACACGCCTCCTGTTTTTCCGATTTATACTTCTACGCTGACTTTACGCTGGATAAAGGCGAAAGGAGGTTTGAAAGGAATGGAGCGTCGTGCAAAGCGTCGTTCGGCATTATTGTACAACGAAATAGATACAAATCCTTGTTTTTCAGGGACTTGTGCAGTAGAAGACCGCTCTCGTATGAATGTTTGTTTTTTAGCAAAAACACCAGAAATAGAAGCGCATTTGCTGCAATTGTGTAAAGAAAATGGCATTGAAGGTCTAAAAGGACACCGTTCAGTTGGAGGTTTCCGAGCTTCTATGTACAATGCAATGGAAATAGACAGCGTACAATGTTTGGTCAATTTGATGCAAGAAACAGCTAAGAAATTCGCTTAAAACATATTTTAGAAATAAAAAAAACACGAAATAGCAGGTTTGCCGTTTCGTGTTTTTTATTTTAAGTTTTTTAGAATTTATAACACTTTGCTGATTTTTCCAAGGGATTAAAACCTATAATTGCCTTTACGCCATAATTCAGCTTATGCCCAGTGCTACCAAATGTATCAATTATTCGCTTTTTTAATCTTAATTGAATAAATGGCTGAAACGAAAATTGTATGGATTTATTGGGTATTAAATGATAACCTTCGAGTATTTCAAGCGAAACATCATCAATTTTACTTTTGTCAATTGCACTCACATTAGATTTAGAATATTCTACATCTCCGTTTCCGTATAAGGTTTTACTTTCACTATATTCATAAAATTTAAAATGTGTAGCAACTCCAAAACCAGTATAAAATCTTTTATTTTTGCCATGACTACGAAGTAGCAGTAGTTGTGTATTTAGGTTATTCAAGGTGTAGATTTTTCGATAAATACTACTTGTTATGACTCCAGTCGAAGCATTTATATCTGAACCAAACCATAAGCCAGTAAGGTCTTCATTGTGTCTTAATCTCTCGTACTCTCCTTGAAATCTGATTTGATACCTGGAAGAAAGTGCAAAATCAACTCCTGATGACACAGCATAGCTTTGATTTCCACTAATCTTATGTCTTATTGTTGTTGTTGAATTATTAGGTAGTATATAGCTATTATTTATAAAAACGACACTTGTTTTACAGATACTACCGCCTATAAAAAAATTGCTAAAGCCTATGGTAGTCTTTTGCCCAAAAGCAATACTTTGGCTAAGCATACACATATAAATTAATATTTTTTGCATCACATTTTTATTTGAAAATATAGTCCAATGAGCATTGAATAAAATTTTGTTTAAAATTAGTTAGCTTTAGTAATAACAATAAAGGAATATCCGTGTTAATCCTAATAAGGTATTTTGAAGATATTATTTTTGAAAAGCCTATTTTAGCACAGCACCTTACAGGCATTAAATAAAGTGCGTTTGTACTTTTTCTTAATATTCCGTTTGGGAAAGAAAAACTATTATCAACTATTGTAGGAGTAACTTGTAATTCAAAAGCCAAGCCTAATTCCATGTTTATATTATTATTTTTACTAATATTTTTCAATATATTTGCACCAAATCCCCAAAATAAATCAGTATGATTTAAAGTTCGGTCAAATGAAAAATCAGAATTTGCATTATATTCTATTGTGATAATATCTCTATAATACCTTAGGTAACATTCTGGGATAAAACGAAAACTTCGTATTGGTACGGATGCTTTTGAAAGACCTATTGCAAATCCAAATCTTGGAGTTGTTGATGTTACACGGTCTTTATCAGTATTATCGCCCATATTGTTAAGGTTCAATAATGGATAAACTACACCTATATTTAAGCAAGTTCTAATTTTTGAACGTACTATTGTATCTTCGAGATTACTTTTTTGAGCATAAATCAGAGTAGGTAAAAATAGGAGTAAAAAATAATGCTTTTCATTTTCATTAGAAATTTTGTTGTATCAGATTTTACGTCTTTTAAACGATAATTCTATAAACTTATTTTTTAAAAAACAAAAACTTTACTTTCTTACATTTTACCCTTATCTTTGTACAAAATACAAACTATTTAGTTTTTAATTTTAATTTTACCTTATGATTGGATGGAGTTTTTTTAAATATAAGCCTGACGCTGATGGTGGAAAAAGTGATTTTGAAAAATTATTTGACCTTTTCAAACAGTTGCTTTTGCTTACTTCGGGCAACGTATCGGAAGCATTTAGTTGGCTGACCAATCTTGATAAACAGTACAATATTACCAACGACGGATATGGCGTGGCTGATTTTATTCAAGAACTAAATGATAAAGGTTTTATAGAGCAAGAAGCACCTCGAAATCCGAATATGGTACCTTCTGCAAAAATGGAGTTGGCACTTCGCAAAGGTGCGCTCGATGATTTATTTGGTACGCTAAAAAAATCTAAACAGGGTAAACATTCTACCAAATCTGGCGGAATAGGCGATGAATTTACGGCTGACGTGCGCCCTTACGAGTTTGGCGATGCGCTCGAAAATATAGCGATGACCAACTCTATCAAAAATGCACATATCAATAGTGGTATTGATGATTTTAAGCTAACCAATGAAGACCTCGAAGTATATGAAACGTACAGTCAAGCGCAAATGAGTACCGTTTTGATGATTGATATTTCACACTCGATGATTTTGTACGGAGAAGACCGTATTACGCCTGCCAAAAAAGTAGCGATGGCACTTGCGGAACTCATCACGACCCGATACCCAAAAGATACAATTGATATTTTGGTGTTTGGAAACGATGCTTGGGTGGTAGAAATCAAAGATTTACCTTATCTTGAAGTTGGTCCTTTCCATACCAATACAGTAGCTGGTTTGGAACTCGCTATGAATATTTTAAGAAAGCGAAGAAATCCTAATAAGCAAATTTTTATGATTACAGACGGAAAACCGTCTTGTATCAAAAAAGGAACAAAATACTACAAAAATAGCTTTGGTTTGGATAAAACAATTGTTAATCGTACGCTTGGTTTGGCGACAAAATGTAGAAAATTAGATATTCCGATTACCACTTTTATGATTGCTCGTGACCCATATTTGATGCAATTTGTAGATCAGTTCACGGCTGCAAACAACGGAAAAGCATTTTACTCAGGCTTAAATGGTCTTGGTGATTTTATTTTCCAAGATTATAAAAATAATAAAATGCGCAGAGGATAAATGGTAATGAATAATTAAAAATGAATACTTGCCACGCTTAAAATTTAATCCAATTAGTGAAATTGGCTCTGTTGAACTTCGTTTCGTGTTACAATAAACCACGCTAAGTTGTTACAAATTAATAATTATCCATTTTTAATTATTCATTACAAAAAAGGGTCATTGAAAAAAGGATTTTTCAAAATAGTGCTGTCGGTCAGCGTATAAAGAAAATTGACAATAGCTGTTTTTTGCAGCGTTGTCAATTTTTTTTTGCCCTTATATTTCTGACAAATATCTACTGCTTCTGTGATTGTCGCAACGCTACCGTCGTGCATATAAGGCGAAGTCAAAGCGACGTTTCGGAGCGATGGTGTACGTACTTTTTTTGCTTTTACATTATCTGTTGCGTAAAATTTACTATCGCTAAAAAAATCGCCTTTGTGACAGCTATAACATTTGGTTTTTTTAGAAAAAAATAAATCATAGCCCTCTTTTTGTAAAGGTAATAGCGTTGTTTTTTTTACTAAAAAATCGTCGTAAAGTGAATTTTTACTTTGTAAATTTTTTACATATTCCGCTATTGCTACGATAGTATTTTGCCAATTAAAAATATTTCTCTCGTCAGGAAAAGCATTTTTATACAATTCCTTGTACAAAATATCATTAGAAAACTGTTGTAAAATAGAAATATCGTTTTCGTCATTTCCCATTTCAACAGGTTGTTTCCCAAATAAAGGGCGTAGCATCTGCTTTTCAAAATCGTGCAACTCTGGATTAGCCCAATTCAGCGATTTGTACTCAATAGCATTTATCAGCGAAGGCGTATTGTGTGCCAATTCGTCAGCGTAAATGCCCAATGATTTTCGGTAGCCGTCGCTAAAAGCAAAACTAGGATCGTGGCAACTCGAACAAGATTTAGAAGATGTTTTGCTTAGTCTTTTTTCAAAAAAAAGATAATGTCCCAGATTGATTTTTGCGACAGCAGTATTGCTACTTTTTTCTTTCGATTGAAAAGCATACATGACACACACAAGGAGCAGCAATACTATAATTTTTTTCATATTAAAATAAAAAAGCATATTTAGTGCCAATAAAGATTTATAAGAACGAGATTATATGTTTTTGCGATAAATATTAATAGAATGCAGATGATTTGAAAATAATCATTTACATTTGAGCTATAAAATCAACATTTTTAGCCTTATTGTGTTTATATATTGAGTTTATTTCATTTATGAAAAATAAAAAAAAGATATTTAATGATCCTGTTTATGGTTTTATCACGCTGCCACATGAACTGATTTTTGAGTTGATAGAGCATCCATTCTTTCAACGTCTGCGTCGTATAAAACAACTTGGAATGACAGATTTAGTCTATCCAGGAGCATTACATACTCGTTTTCATCACGCACTTGGAGCTATGCACTTGATGACAGAAGCCGTAGAAACGCTCCGTAATAAAAATGTAGAAATTAGTGACAACGAAGCACTCGGAGCTTATGTAGCAATACTGCTTCATGATATTGGGCATGGCCCCTTCTCTCATGCCTTGGAGCATACCTTATTGAATATTCATCACGAAGATATTTCCATTATATTGATGGAGGAACTCGATGTTATTTTTGAAGGAAAACTAAAAATTGGAATTGCTATTTTTTGTGACAAATATCCTAAACCATTTCTACATCAGTTGGTTTCTGGGCAGTTAGATATGGACAGAATGGATTACTTAAACAGGGATTCTTATTTCACGGGAGTATCAGAAGGGGTCATAGGTTATGACCGAATTATCAAAATGTTGAATGTGGTGAACAATCAATTGGTTGTAGAAGAGAAGGGGATTTACTCCATAGAAAAATTTTTAATTGCACGAAGATTGATGTATTGGCAGGTCTATTTGCATAAAACAGTGGTCGTGGCAGAGCAAATGTTGATAAAAACACTGCATCGAGCAAAATTTTTATCAAAAAATGACAAAAAAATTGGAATAAATAAAAATTTAGCATTACTTTTACACCGAAATTATAAAAAGTGTGACTTTGAAAACAATCGTCGTCTTATAACCGAGCACTTTACCAGCTTAGATGATTACGATATTGTTAGCGCCCTGAAAGAGTTTTCAGAAAGAGAAGATAAAGTGATTTCTTTTCTTTCAAAAAGTATTTTAGATAGACACCTTTTTAAGATAGAAACCCATTCAGAACCTATCCAAGGTAATCATGTAGATGCAATAAAACGAAAAGTAAAAAATCAATTTCATTTGACAGATGATGAAGTTGACTACTTGGTGTTTGTAGGGCAAGAAAGTAATACAGCATATACAAAAACCAAAGATGAAATCAAAATTCTTTGCAAAGATGGCACTGTAAAACCAATCTCTCAAATTTCGGATTACCATATTTCATCAAAAAATATCATCAAATATTACTGCTGCTATCCTAAGGATTTACATTAAAATTTCTTAGTATTGTAAGTGTATTTGAAAAAAACAAAAGAAGAATATTTCGCCAATCAGGCGTTTTGTTATATCAAAATTTTTACACAAAACCAACGAACTAATTAAATGCGTTTTTATAACGTTTTTTGATTCTTAAAATTAAAATTTTTTATGTTTAACACTTTACAATTTTTCACTAAAACAAACCTAGGTATTATGAGAAAATTAAGCACACTCATGACAGCAGCTTTCGTAATGATTGCAATGTCAGCTTTTGCACAACCAGGAGGAGGAGATTTACCAACAGGTAAAGACCCTGGGAAATGCTATGCAAAATGTATGATTGCAGACACTTACGAAACTGTTACAGAACAGGTAGAAGTAAAAGCAGCGTCAAAGCGTATCGAATCAGTTCCAGCTCAATATGAGGCTACTGCTGAGAAAGTAATGACAAAAGCAGAAAGCAAGCGTATTGTTACTATTCCAGCTTCTTACGAAACCGTAACGGAGCAAGTTATGGTAAAACCAGCAAGCAAGCGTATCACATCTATCCCTGCGGAGTATGGTTCAGCTACTGAGCAAGTAGTTACAAAACCAGAAAGCAAGCGTATCGTTCCGATGCCAGCTTACTACGAAACAGTAACAGAGAAAGTAATGATTAAGCCAGAAAGCAAAAAAATCATAACAACTCCTGCTGTTTACGAAACAGTAACAGAGCAAGTAATGGTAAAGGCAGCTTCTAAGCGTATCATCGAAGTTCCAGCAACTTACGAAACAGTAACAGAGCGTGTAATGGTTCGTCCAGAAACTCGTCGTATTGTTTATGTATCTGGTGCAGCAGACAATGCTAACAAAATCCGTAGCGGTGCAGCTACAGGCAATGGTAAAGGGAACGGAGCTGGAAATGGCAAAGGGAACGGAGCTGGAGCAGGTAATGGTGCAGGCGGCGGAAACGGTATTGGTAATGGAAACGGTACTTTAAGTGGTAACTGTGGTTCTTATGGTGTTGTAACAGACGCTACAGAAGCAGTAACAGAGCAAGTAATGGTTAAGCCAGAAAGCAAAAAAATCACTGTAGTTCCAGCAACTTACCAAACAGTAACTGAAAAAGTTCAGACTAAAGCAGAAAGCAAACGTATCGTAGAAGTACCTGCTCAATACGAAGTAGCAACTGAGGAGTACGAAATGGAGGCAGCTTCAACTCGTATCGAAACAGGTTCTCCTAAGTTTGAAACAGTAACTGAAAAAATCGAAATTACTCCAACAGCTACAAAGTGGGTTAAGAAAACTGCAGACCGTAACTGTCTTTCAGCAGATCCTAACGATTGTTTAGTATGGTGTTTGGTAGAAGTACCAGCAGAATACAAAATCATCACTAAGCAATTAAACAAAGGTTGCGATGGTTCAGGTATTGCAAATTCTGGTTGTACAAAAACAATCAATGTTCCTGCTAAAATGGGTCGTCGTTCTGTTCAAAAAGTAAGAGCAGCAGCTACAACTCGTGAGGAAGTTATTCCAGCAGAATACTCAACTGTAACTAAGCAAGTAATAGCTACTCCAGCAACAACTCGTGAAGACATCGTTGCAGCAGAATACAAAACTATCAGCAAGCAAACTATCAAAGCAGGTTTAGTACCATGTGAAGAAGTAATGGGTGCTGAGTATGCTGATGTTACAAAAACAGTATTGAAAGCAGCAGCAACAACTCGTGAGGAAGAAGTTGCAGCAGAGTACAAAACTATTACTAAGCAAGTATTGAAATCAGCAGCATCTTCTCGTGAAGAAGTTATTCCTGGTGAGTACAAGACTATCACAAAATCATTACCTATGTACGGTCGTGGTATTTTGAAAGCAGGTACAGGTGCTGGCGGTGCTAATGGTGGCGACGGTGGTACAGTAGTTGATGAAAACGGAAACGTTATCGGTAAATATTGCGGTGCAAAAGGTGCTTATTCATCTAAAATGAATAATGGTGGAAATTCAGGTGACTGTATTTACCCAGCTTACCGTGAAGAACTTATCCCAGCTACTTACGCAACAGTAACTAAGCAAACTTTGAAATCAGCAGCAACAACTCGTGAAGAGGAGTCTCCTGCAGAATACAAAACAGTAACTAAGCAAGTTGTGAAATCAGCAGCTACTTCACGTGAAGAAGTTATTCCTGCGGCTTACGAAACTAAATCTAAGCAAGTAGTAAGATCAGCAGCAACAACTCGTGAAGTTGATGTTCCTGCAGAATACGCAACAATTACAAAGCGTAAATTGACAAAAGCGGGTGGTGTAACAGAGTGGAGAGAAGTTCTTTGCGATACTAAAATCACTCCTTATACAGTTCGTCAAATCCAAGCTGCTTTGAAATCACGTGGTTACGATGCTGGTCCAGAAGATAATATCATGGGCGCACGTACAAAGTCTGCTTTAACACAATTTCAGAAAGATAAAGGTTTACCTATCGGTCAGTTGAATATTGAGACATTGAAGTCTTTAGGTGTTCAATACTAATCAGTAGTTAAGTTCGTATTTCTAAGTTATAAAAATCCCTTTGACGAAAGTCAAAGGGATTTTTTTTGTGAAATGTTAAAATTTAATGTTCATATATTAACGTTATATTAACATGCGTTATAGTGTAAGCAAAACACAAACAGACACGATGTTGTACCGTCTGAGAAAAATCAAGATTAGACTTCAAACACAAGAATAATCAGCGATTTGGGCATTATGAGCGATGAAAAATAATTATAACGTAGACGGTACACTTCGTCTTTTCTATTAGTTACTCAAATGTAAATAACTGAAAATGAGTAAGTTATTTTTAATACCCTTCTTGATAATTTTTTTTCATATATAGTATTGTATCTTTATTAACTTTTTTTCGTAAAAAATGAAGTTATTTAAAATGTAAAACTATCATGGCAAAAAAAAATATAACTCCTTCTCAAAATCCCAAAGTAGCAGTGCCACGTGCGAGTGTATCATCAACGCCTGCCACTCCTAAATCTTCTTTTTGGAAAACTCATCTGAATACTGTAATCACTTTTTTTGTATTGGGATTTTTACTATATGGGTATAGTTTAAAATCAGATTATGTTTTAGATGACCAAATCGTTATCACAGACAATCAATTTACCAAAAAAGGCTTTGGTGGCATTGGAGATATAATGTCAAAAGAAACTTTTGTTGGTTATTTTGGACTACAAAAAAACCTCGTGATGGGATCTCGTTATCGTCCCTTGTCATTGGCAACTTTTGCTATCGAATGGGGTATTTTTGCTCCTGCCGAAAGCTCTTTGCCCAAAATAACGGCAGGTACAAAAAGAGATGCCGCTTTTTATAATGGACCAGAACACGCACTAATTCGTATTGTTCATCATTTCTTTAATATTTTTCTATATTGCCTTTCAGCTTTGTTATTATACAGGGTACTTTTGATGCTTTTTCTTTCAAAAGAAGATGAAAAGTGGTATTTTAACCTTCCTTTTATAGCTTCTTTGTTATTTTTATTGCACCCAATACATGTAGAGGCAGTAGCAAATATCAAAGGACGTGATGAAATCTTATCTTTTATTGGTTGTTTCGCCACCTTGTACTATATTCTGAAGTACAAAGATTTCGGAGGTGCTTTTAATATTATAAAAGCTATTATAGTTTTCTTTTTAGCACTTTTAGCCAAAGAAAATGCGCTTACTTTTTTAGCCGTCATACCTTTGACTTTGTTTTGTTTTAGAAATGAAACTATTGGAGGCGCATTAAAAAGCGTATTACCATTGCTATTTGTTACGCTCTTTTACCTACTAATTCGCTACTCAATTATTGGTTATATGTTGAGTAATGGTAAAGAAATTACCGATTTGATGAATAACCCGTTTTATGGAATGAGCCTTGGCGAGCGTTTCGCAACTGTTTTTTACACACTTGGTCGCTATGTACAATTGTTATTTTTGCCTCATCCTTTGACACACGATTATTATCCTTTTCAAATTCCAGTTATGCACTGGAGTGATTGGGAAAGTGTCGTTTCATTGGTTTTGTACGTCGGATTATTAGCGTATGGCGTATGGTCTGTTTTGAAAAACAAAAGTGTTGTAGGTTTTGGTATTTTATTTTACCTAATTACGCTCTCAATCGTAAGTAATATTCCTTTTTCGGTAGGAACTTTTATGAATGACCGTTTTATATATCTTTCATCGGTAGGTTTCTGTTTGATAATTGCTTATGGTTTATTAGGTCTTTCTGCTAAAATAAATTTTAAAATGCTTGGTATTGCTATTTTTGGACTGCTTAGTTTGGCATATAGTTTCAAAACGATTATGCGTGTACCAGATTGGAAAAATACGCTTTCACTCAATAGTTCTGCTATAAATGTTTCGCCTAATAGCGCACGTGCCAATTTATTTTATGGCGTAGCTCTTTTTCAAGAAGCTATGAAAACAAATGACCTTGACCAACGAAAAGCACTTATGTATAAGGCGTTGCCTTATACCGAAAAAGCGGTTTCGATAGTTCCTTCTTACGGTAGCGCAATGCACATGGCGAGTGGTATAGATGCAGAGATTTATCAATATGATAAAGATATTGACAAAATTTTAAACAAATATGCTTCTTATTTGCGTTATCGAGAATTACTTTCCATAGAAGATGTGGCAACAAGTGGTACTTTTATAGATAAATACCTCAATTATTTGGGAGGAAGACCTGAGTATAAAGAAAAAATGATGGCATTTTATATGAAAATTATCCCAATGTTTTTGGACGAGAAAAAAGATGCTGCCAACGCAATTCGTTATGCAAGTAATGCCCTCAGAATTGACCCAGGAAATTTGGAAATATCTGGACTTATGGGAAAAGCACAACAGATGAAAGCAAGTAACCCAATAAAATAGTTTTAAAAAAGCCAATAGAAAAGTAAAGTTTCTATTGGCTTTTTTGTTCCTTTGTAACAAATAATTTTCAAAGTATGAGCAAAATTTTTTCTGAAACACTTCTTATTTGGTCGGCTTCGCACGCTCGTCCGATGCCTTGGAAAGGTATCAAAAACCCTTATTTTATTTGGCTTTCAGAGATTATTTTGCAGCAGACACGTGTAGAGCAAGGTTTGCCTTATTTTTTAAAATTTCAAAAAAATTATCCGACTGTAAAAGACCTCGCAGATGCGCCCGAAGATGATATAATGAAGTGTTGGGAAGGTCTGGGTTACTATTCTCGTGCCAGAAATTTGCACGCTGCTGCAAAATATATCGCTTACGATTGTGGAGGTGTTTTTCCAAATACGTATGATAACTTATTGAAAATCAAAGGAGTAGGAGCTTATACAGCTTCAGCAATAGCTTCGTTTGCTTTTGATTTGCCCCATGCTGTGGTAGATGGAAATGTGTATCGTGTATTATCTCGTATTTTCGGAATTGCTACGCCGATTGATACTTTGGAAGGGCAAAAAGAGTTTCGTTTATTGGCAGATTCTCTTTTAGATAGTACGCAGCCAGCTTTGTATAATCAAGCTATTATGGATTTTGGAGCAACGCAATGTATGCCTAAACTTCCACTTTGTAGCACTTGCAATTTTAATGTTTCTTGTAAGGCTTTTTTAGAAAATAAAATAAATATTTTGCCTGTAAAATCAAAAAAGATAATCAAAAAAGATCGCTTTTTTAATTATTTTATTTTTAAAAATGAAGGTAAAACATTTATTAGGAAGCGCATCGAAAAAGATATTTGGCAAGATTTGTATGAATTTCCGATGACAGAAAGCGAGCAACTTTGGAGTGTTGAAAATGTATTGGAGAATAGTGATTTTAATAAAAATATAGAAAAAAAGCATGTCAAAACATCAAAACCTTTTAAGCATATTTTGACACATCAAAACCTGTACGCACAATTTTTTGAAATAGAAATAAACGACGATTTTGTAGTACCAAACAAGGATTGGATAGTAATTTTTGAAGAAGATTTAAAAAATTTTGCATTTCCTCGTTTGATTGATTTGTTTATTTCGGAGAAAAGCGTATCTTTAACTCTATTTTGATGCAAAACACATCAGAATGAAGAGAAAACTAATTTACAAACGCAAAAAATGTGAACTACTCATGCTTAATCGTGTAACACTAATTGGCAATCTTGGCAAAGACCCAGAGATTCGCCGCTTGGAAAATGGTGCTGTTGTTGCAAAATTTTCCCTCGCTACCAATGAATACTACCGTGACAAAACGGATCAACTCCAACAAGTAACCGAATGGCACGACATCGTATGCTGGCGTGCGCTTGCCGAGCAAGCCGAAAAAATTTTGAAAAAAGGTCGTTTGGTTTATATTGAAGGAAAATTAGCGCACCGAGAATATACGACACAAGACGGGCAAAAGCGTTATATTACCGAAATTTTAGCGAGTACGTTGAAAGTCTTAGATCGTGAAAAACGAGAAGACGATTTTTCGACAGACGAGCCACCAATGGTTCGTAAAAATAATGTGAGTGAAGGTAGTCCAGCGACACCTTCTGATAACTCGGCGATGGGTGGCAGCGATATTCCTCCTCCGACTGCAGAACCTGGCGATGATTTGCCGTTCTAAGAATTAAATAATTGGGCTAAAATAAAAATTGTTGTTTTAGCCCAATTACCATAAATCAAAGTTTTATGTATTTCCATTTTGGCAATAAAATTGCACTATAAATATCATAATCCTTCATTTTATCATTAAAAATACCTGTTTTGGATACAGATATACCCCTGAGTTTTTGCTCAATACTACTTTTACAAGCAACTCCTTCTGCTATATTTGCTGCGGTTGCTACTATGCTTATTCTCTTATTGTGTTCGGCACTTTTGTCATCATCAGAAGTAGCATTCTTTGGTCTTTCCCTTGGCGATATTGAACAATTGCGTCAGCATGAGGACAATTCTACTAATAAAAATATTCTCCGATTGATAGATATGCCGCAAACTTTGTTGGCTACTATCTTGATTGCCAATACTTTAATCAATATTGCGATAGTTGTAGTTGCTGAAATCATTATCAAAGATTTTTTTGCCCAAAGTGTTTTTGTCACTTGGGCAAATGGTTTGATACAATATTTCAACTGGTCAGTTTCGGTTGATTGGTTAGCAGATTTTATCAATTTTTTGATTACGGTAGTTGGCGTAACGTCGCTTTTGGTACTTTTTGGAGAAATAACACCAAAGTTATATGCTCGTAGCAATAAACTTGGATTGGCTCGTTTTATGTCTGGTTTGGTGCTTTTTTTATCAAAAGTATTAGGGCCAATGAGCCGTATGTTGGTACGTTGGACGGACAAAATCGAGGAACAAATAGAAGAGCGAACAGGCGGCTCGAATATCGTGAGCAAAGAGGATTTTGATAAAGTGATAGAACTGACAATGTCGAAAAATACAGCCAAAGAGGCAGATATTTTAAAGAGTATTATCACTTTTGGCGACGTGCCTGTCAAGCGTATTTCTTGTCCTCGGACGAGTATGGTGGCTATCGAAATGAGCGACGATTTTTTTGAGCTTTTAGAAAAAGTTAAAAAATCTGGTTTTTCTCGTTTGCCTGTTTATGAAGAAGATTTGGATAATATCAAAGGAATTTTGTACTCGAAAGATTTGGTAGAACACTTGGGCGAGCCTGTGCATTTTCATTGGCAATCTTTGATAGCTTCAGAAGTGGTTTATACACCCGAAACAAAAAAAATAGACGATATGTTGCGCCTTTTTCAAAAAGAAAAGCAGCACATGGCTATTGTGGTAGATGAATACGGCGGTACGGCTGGTTTGGTTACGCTCGAAGATATTATTGAAGAAATAATAGGCGATATTCGGGACGAATTTGATGACGATGCCGAAATTGATTTCAAGAAAATAGATGATTTTAATTATATTTTTGAAGGAAAAACACTCCTAAATGATATTTTTAGAGTTTTGAAAATAGATCCAGATGATTTTGAAAACCTCCGTGGAGATGCCGATTCAATAGGTGGATTGGTCTTAGAATCTACTGGAATTATACCTCGAAAAGATACAGAAGTAAAGCTCAAGAATATTATTTTCAAGGTAGTCACAGTAAATAAACGACGTATCGAGCAAGTAAAAGTCACGTTGCCAAAATAGTTTTTACTTTACATCAAAGGTTCTATACAACTCAAAAAAGTTACCTTTTTGTTGCAAAGTAGCTGAAAAAGTAAGTTTTCCATTAATTTTTGCATGACGAATTATTTTTGTCATATCAGAATTGAGGTTTCCTAAACCTTTTGCGGAGCGTTTTATTTTTCCGTTTTCATAAAACACGGACATATTTACAATAGGTACTTGTTCGCCTTTTACATTCCTAACGATAATGGACTGTTTTGAATATTTGTCTAAATCACTTGTTTGGATTTGGTTGAAGCGCAAATCGCCCCAAAAAAGCTCGTAACTTTTTGCCCATTGCTGTTCGTCATCTAATACAAATTGAATCGGTAATCTTAGTTCGTAGGCTACGGCTTCTTCTTTTAGCGTAGCTGCTTCCCATTTTGGCATTTCAGCCACTACTTTTTTTGCCATTTCGCCACATTCGCCACCTATATCATTTAGAATTTTTATGTTGCTTGTAGAACCATCAGTTTCTACTGTGAATGTAACATAAACTACACCGCTGATGCCTTTTTCTTTGGCAGAATCAGGATAAATCAAATGCTGATTGAGGTAATATGCCAGATTACTCATCGAGCAAGCGGTTTTTTCTTTGCTATGCGGTTTGTAGGTTTCGCAACCAGCAAAATAAGGCAGCTCATCTGCCTCGATGTTTTGTGCGAATAGGAGATTTGTACTAAAAAAATGTAACAGCAAGAAGATGTTTCTAAATTTTTTCAAGATAAAAGGTTTTGGGTTACTTTTAAAAACAAGCGTTTATTTTAGCTCAACTGCTTATTATTTATTTTTAATTATTTAGATTTTTGCCAACCAATTTTTAGGATTTTCACGACTACTGTTACTCCACACTTCAAAGTGGACTTTATCGCTTGCAGCACGTCCTATATTTTGTTTAAAACCAATAACATCGCCTTTGTGTACATACGAACGGTCAAGATTAGAATATACGGTATAAAAACTACCGTGCTGCACGATGACCAAGTAATCTGAGCCAATAATAAACTGTACTGCAACAACTTTACCGCCTGCTACTGCGCTTACTTCGGCATTTTCGTCTGTTTTTATATCAATACCATTACTAATTGTAAAAATACCTCTGAGCGAAGCGTGTTCTTGACGACCGAAACCTCTTAGAATAGAACCTTTTTTAACAGGCCAAGGCAAATTTCCTTTGTTGTTTCTAAAATTATCTGACAGCGCACGTACTTCGGGTGTTTCTTTGAGTTCTGGCTCACTCGTTCTTGAAATTTGTTCTTGATTTTCTTCTTTTTGTTTACTGCGACGACTGCGAAATGGACTACTTTTTTCAGGAGATTTTATATCATTATTTTCTCGCTTTCTACGGTACGAAGCTACTGCATTTGCAGCTTCT
>JANMGN010000010.1:0-8563 GCA_031374645.1 Chitinophagales bacterium
GACTGTTAATCATGGGGTCCGAGGTTCAAATCCTCGAAGGAGCGCAAACATAAATGCTTGATTATCAATAAGATAGTCAAGCATTTTTTATTTAGCCTAACTATACGGTTTAAACATAGTTTAAACAATGTTTATTTTTCATGGTGTTCTAACTTCAAAATAGCATTTTTTTGCTACTCTATCAATAATGAAAATACCATAAATAAAAAATATACATACAAAAAAACAGTCACTACAACATGAAAAATGTTGTAGCGGCTATCTTTTACTTCGTTTGTTTTTTCGCTTTTTTTTGCTGATAGTATTTATAAGCACAAAATAAGGTAGCTAAAAAAGCTGCACAAAGCCACCAATATTTTTTTAAGAATTGAAAACCTTGAATACTTGCGACGATTAATCCTGCAAACTGACTTGCTTGAACGAAAACAGGCGTACTAACTTGAATAACTTTGTTTATCATATTGTTTGGTATTTTATACATTTAAGAAAACTTGTTAAAACATCGAATTGGGTTTTGAGTTCGATTTTTTCTCCCTCAATCACTACTGTTTGACCTACGTAATCCTCGAATTGGGCGGTTAGTTTTTGGTATTGATTGAGTTCTTTTTGTAGTGCTTCTCTTTCATCAAAGAGGTCACTACTTAATTCTGATAAGCTCTCGTATTCTTCCGAACTATATTCTGATTGGTTGCCGCCACTCATTTCTGTTAGAAGTAAGTGCATGATATAATCCGAAAGATTTAAGCCTTGACTTGCTCCGCTATCTATAAGTTGAGTTTTGAGCATTGGGCTGATACGAATATTAATATTCGTGGTACGTTGATTTAGATAATCTATTTCTGCCATTGTTTTATATTTATGTAAAATAACAGCAGGTTAAATCTTTTCAAAATAATGGAAAGGTGTTTGTCGGATTTACTCAGTGTTATACCGTTATTTTCTGTGTTTTACTAATATTTTACGTCTATTTTACAGTTGTACACTTAAAGATTAATTTAGAAATGAGATGTTGTGTGAAAATTAGGTTTGGATTGTAAGAATTTTAAAGAATAACGTTTCTAAAGGTAAAAAAAAATTCTATACAAGAGTTCTTGTATAGAATTTTTTAGTTTGTCTTAATCATCAAAATTAGTCAATAACAACTAATTTTTTAGTTAACTTTTGACCATTTTGTTCTAACTGATAATAAAATATACCAGAAATTCCTAAGTCTGTTTTATTCAGTTTCACTTCATTGTAACCTTTGTTAAAATTATTAAAATATTTTATAACTTTACCAGAAATATCACTAATAGTTAGCGTTGCATTGTTATTTTGTGGTAAATTGAAACTTATAACAGTAGCATCATTGAATGGATTTGGACGATTTTGATATAATTCTAACCCGTCACTAATCTCGTTGTTAAATTCTAATACAGGTATCAATGTGATAGCTTCTATGCTGTACGCTTCTTTTGCAGTTACGCTACTGGTAATTTTTGTACTTTGGCTCAAAATACCACTTTTTTTAGCTCTGAAAACAAGTGTAAATAATTCTTCACTTACCTCTGTAAATACGATCGCACTTGTTGTAATTACACCGTTTTCTCTCACTTCAAAATTATCTTTATTCCCTTCAATATTTAGTAATTCTAAGTTTTTATTATCGTATTCAAATGTGAACTGATAGCCCATGATATTAGCAAAATCTTTGGCATTTAAGGTCATTCGTACTTCATCATTTGCTTTATAGAGTTGTTCGTCAGTATTAATACTAAACGCTTTTTGCATCTCGTTACCACGACCTGTTGCATTGCCATTAGTAGTTGCATTACCATTTACATCACCAATTTTTATACCAATAAAATCTGTATTTGTTGCAGCTGTTATACCATTTTGGAATTTTATATTTTCAGGAAAAACCGTCAAAAATGGATTGCTTGGCGAAGGGAACTGATATGTTTTATCTACAAACCGCCATGATGTATTTTTTGTAAAGTTTGACTGAACAGCCAAAATCATTTTACGTAGTTCTACAACGTCCGCAGTGGTAATTGTACCGTTCCGATTAATATCTGCTGCTATCATTTGGTACGGAGAAGTCAAAGGTTGTACTCCTAAAATATGTTTAGAAATCATTACCAAGTCTAAAGTAGAAACACCATTTAAAGGGTTTGTGTTTTTTTCAGGCGTAATCGTATATTGACCTAAAATGGGCAAATCTTGAAATTGATATTTTCCTGTAATAGCGGATAAAACCTCGTTTTTCTTAGTACCGTCCAGTTTCAACATTGTATTTTCCACACTTTCATTTTTCTCGGTAACTATTTCTCCACCAAGTGATTTCATTTGAATTGGCGAATAACCACAAATATTATGGTTATCTTGAACATTTACCACAGTTTCGCAGTAATCCCAATTACCAGCCTCGTCACCTACCCAAAGTGCTATTTTTATCAAGTAAGCATTAGGGTTGGCAGGATCAGAGACTGTTCCTGCTGGCGGACAAACAAATGTGTAGCTTGTTTTCATAGTATCTGGGTTCAATGTAGTTATATTGATTACAGCTGGGTCAGGAGCTGGTACTTGAATTTTAAATTTCAATTTGCTTTGCATTGTACAATTGTCATAACTTCCTGCATCAAGTATTTTGGCATCAATCATGACCATTTTTGTAGCCATTAATTCAGCAGCTATCCAATGATGACAGACGGGAGTAGGCTTTTTGGTATCTTTGACAGTTACCTTTACATCAGTGGAGTTGAAATTACCACAAGCGTCAGATGTTTTGAAGCGTACGATATAATCTCCATATTCATTTTGTGTAAATGTTTTTTCTCCTAAAAAAGTTGTTCCAGATTGCACAATAGAATTATCCTTTACATTTATGATTTCGTAAGAATCAACCGTTGCACCTGTACAATCCGTAGAGTTTGGCTTAGAGATTGTCAATTTTGTTTTACACTCTTTTCCTATGGTTTCGGTTGTTACTGTTCCAGCCACAATTGTAGGTGGCGTTAAATCTATCACCTTGATAATTTGTTGGAACTCCATGTACCCATCTGTATCAAAAGCATAGCATTTTTCCGCATCAACTATATCTTGTATTTCTTTACGACAAGGCGCATCAGGATCTAAAACACCCTTTATTCTGTCAGGACGCAATAAATCAATATTTGTATAGGTTCTATCTTGAATAGTACAGCCTGAGCCTGTTTTTCGCACTTCTCCTTTGTTTCCGTTAAAATTTGTTTGTGGCTGACACCAATTCAATACTTTCCATGTACGAATTATTTTGAAATACGCATCTGGAACTACTTTAAAAATCTCATCTTTGTATTCTACGCCTACTAACGGACAAGTTTTACCTAAGTTTTTGATGTTAGGTTCTCCTGTCGCAATAGGGTCTGTTGCGTACGTTTTGTTATCTGTACAAGTCAATATTACATCTTGTGGAAAAGTGACGGTATAAGCCGAACGGTTTTCTGAAATATAATTAGTCGTTGCCGTAGTCGAAAGACCAGATTTATCTTTGATTGTTATGGTATGTTTGACTGTTCCATTTCCACAATTATCTATACTGCCAGATTGCGAATAAGATGATTTTGCATTACAATTATCATAATAACCAGGATTATTTGCTGACGGATAATCTATTAAAGATTTGATTTTCAACGGATTAGCATTTAACCAAGTGGTTGCATCAGGCGTATTTCCACAACAAACAATCGTATCTCGACCAAATGCAGCAGGAGGTAATTTATCTTCAATAATCACATTTACCATACAAACATTTGAGTTTCCGTAACAGTCAGATACTCGCATCATTACCACTATGGCACTGTCCGCACAAGTAAAAGTAATTGATTTGTTGTATGTTGTTTCTGAAATACGTTTTATTCCAAATGAATTTACGTCAAGACAACAATTGTCAATTGAACCGTCATTTACTGCTTCTGCCAATAAAACCGCATTTCCATTAGCACTCAAAGATACTTTTGTATTTAAATCACAAACTGCAATAGGGGCTACTAAATCTTTTACTTCTATATTTTGTGTCGCTGTTTGAGAATTGCCACAATTATCCGTCGCTGTCCAAACTAAAATATATGTTCCTACGGCTAAACCTTTGATAGTTATTGCTCCGTTCACAGCTGTAAATCCAATAGTAATAGCAGTAGTCGTTGATGTTGCATTTAAGGTGTAAATCAAATTATTATCACAATTATCTTTTGCTTTTGGTACATCTATCTCTGCATCTGAAACACAATTTTTCACACTTGTACTAATCGTAATATCAGGAAAAGTACCCGTAAATACAGGTTTTGAAATATCTTTTATTTCTATTGTTTGATTGGTTATGAAAACTAAATTACTACAATTATCTATCACTAACCATTGGCGAGTAATTATATAACCTGTACCACAAATCGATGTTTTTACGTCCGTATAAATATATGACAAATCACAAATATCTGAAACTGCTATAACAGTGCCACCTACTGTCAAAGTTGGTATCCCTGCCGAACTTGGTGCAGGGTTGCCTTTTGCATCTTTTACAAATGTTTCATCACAATTATATTGTTTTTTATTGATACTTAAAATACCTCCATTTAGGTTAGTGCGTTCAAAATTAATAGTTTGTTCGCAAATAGATTGATTTCCAAAAATATCAATCATTTTGTATGTTCTATTGATACGTTTTGTTATAAATGTACCTGGCGCACAAGGTAAATCTGCTACATTATCACTATAACTTGCTGTCACATCTGAACAATCTGTAAATATTGGTGCTATTACAGCACCTAAAACTTGACCACTTGTAAACGTTCCGTTGGTATTTTCACTAACTAAATCAGAGCATTTTACGGTCACTGTTGTATTTGGGCAGATGGTCTTAGGCGGTTCGTTATCTTCTATTTTTAGCGTACCAGTACAACTGTTTACTACTAAATCTGTCAATTTATAAGTATAAATTTTTCCGATATTGGCTGTTGTCAAAGGTTGTGGAATTAAATTTGTACCATTAAAAATCGCTACACTAAATCCTGCATTGGTATAACCTGCATTTTTTGGAAAAAAGAGTTCTGGCAATGGTATAATTGAACAACTACTTCCCAAAGACAAATTTACTGCATTGTGACAAATCAGCGCACTTGGCATAATTGCTACCGATCTATTCACTTTTTGTACACAAGTCGCATTGTCTAATGTTTTTCCGTCGTTTGAACTTGCATCAGTAGCATCGAAATTAATTTCTACATTATGTACTCCCACTCCTAATATTGCTGGATTTAGAACAGTTGTAGCAATACCGTTAATAAAAAACGTTTTTGTAGCTGTAGAACCATTAATTTCAGAAGCGTTAAGGGTTATTGGTGCAGAAAGCGTGTTGAAAACAGTATTTAAACCAATAAAATTCGGTGTTGGATAGTAGCATAAATTACTCATAGATAATTCAGAACCAGGTATAATCGTCCCAAAAGCATCCACACGTTCTACGACTAAACTATAAGCCACGCTGTCTATCAATGTTCCTTTCAAATCATATTTTGCAGGATTTCCAGATTGAGGTACTAACGGTGTATTTTGAGGTATCAAATCAGAAGATGTAGGTAACGAAGGCGGTGCTGCAATAGTAGGCTTGTATAAGCCTATCAATGTTTTTACTCTAAAATTCATTCCTACTAAACCGTTTGTAGTCGCTGTTTCGCTAAATTGTCCATCTTTGATAGTTGTTGAGTTATTTTTACAAACACATGGATCTGAAATACTTGTTGTACAAAAGGTGTTACAAAGTGTTCCATCTAAAATAGTGACCACCGCAGAACCAATACTGGTATTTCCGCAAGCATCTGTTACTGAAACGATTATTGTATTTGTTCCAATATTAGAGCAATTAAAATTTGTTTTACTCAAAGTAACCGTCAAATCTGATGTTGCCGTACAATTGTCATCTGTACCATTATTAATATCTGCAAAACTTATTGTAATCGGGGCGTTCAATGTTTTAGTAATATTTTTCACTATTACTACTGGTTTTGTATTATCACGCACAGCAATCTGTTGAGAACAAGTTGCAGTATTGTTAGAAACATCAGTAGTTGTCCAAGTTCTCGTAAAAGTACTCGTGCCAGTACAACCCACAAGTGTCGCCAAATTATCCGAATAAGTATTAGTCACTGAGTTACAATTATCCAATACCGTAGGGTTACCTAAACTTGTATTAACAGAAGGGTCTTTACTATCTGAACACTCTATCGTAACTGTAGCAGGGCAAGTGATTGTTGGCACAGTTACATCTTTTACAGTGATGACTGCCGTACAAGTTGAAGTATTTGCCGCCGCTCCAGTAACAGTCAATGTTACTGTATTTGTACCTACATTGGAACAATTAAAACTTGTTTTACTAAGTGAATAAGTCAAAGTAGGAGAACAAGCATCAAAACTTCCGTTGTTCACTTGTGCAGGTGCCAAAGTTGCATTACCATTTGCAGCCAAATTTAAGGTTATATTTTGGCAAATAGCCGTAGGTAATGATGAACCTATTGAGGTTACACTTGAAGTGCGTACGGCAGTACAGCCGTTTTGGTCTGTTACGGTTACTTTATAAGTTCCTGTTGCCAAGTTATCGAAAAAGCCACTTGTATTCGTAATAATCGGCGTAGTAGAAATACTAAAACTGTACGGTAATAACCCATTGACGGCAGTCGTCGTAATACTTCCGCTTGACGGATTAGCACAAGTCGCTGATACTGGCGTATTGGTAGCAAATATCGCAACATTGCTTATGGTTACATTTACCACCGTTGTGGTCAGACCCGTATTGTCTTTTACCTTCATTTTATACAAACCTGTATTCAAATTAGTAAAAATAGGCGAAGCCTGAAAAGAAACACCATCGTCTTTTGAATACTGATAAGGACTTGTTCCGCCCATCGCAGCGAGTTCGATTGTTCCTTTTCCCAGATTACAAGCGGGTTGTACGACCGAACTAACATTTATACTCAAAACGCCTACATTTACTTGTAAAACTTGCGAAACGCAGCCTGTTGTGTTATCTCTAAATGCTACATAGTAAGTCGTATTTTGTGTTGGAGTTGGCTGAAAATTATTTGCTACATTAGAATACAATTCTAAATTTTGGGTACTATTGAACCAAACTACACTCGTATTTGCTGGTACATTCAGCACTTTTAGTGTAGCGGCATAGCCCTGCGCTATTTGAGTAACAGAGGTCGGATCTAAAACGGGTGCAGTAGTTAATATTCCAAAACAAGGTGGACAAGCTTGAAAAAGCCATCCTGAATTGTTGCTCACATTATCGCTGTTTGCGCCTACATAAGAAAAGCCCGTACCTGTTGCTTTGGTATCTGTCAAATATAGAAAATCAAGACAAATTGGATTGCCATCTTTGTGCATTGTTCCTTGTATGCCAAGTTGTGAAGATTTTATAGCAATCGGAAAACCACCATAACCAGCTGCCGTAAAACTTACCCAATGCTGCAATCGTCTGTGTCGTACCAGAGCCTAAGGTATAAGTACGCCCAGGCGAAAAAGTAAGCGTATCAAAAGCATTGTTACTATTAAAAACGGCATCGCCTAAAAATTTAGCATTTTTGAAATTGTTAGCACTTGAAACGTTTGCTTTTTGATGAAAAACGGCTTTGTAGAATGTATTATTACTACTAACATTACTTGTACCATAAAAAGTGGCTTTATTGATTATATTGGAATTGCTAATACTACCAGTTCCATAAATATTTATAATATTAAATATATTAGACGTACCAATTGAACCATCTCCATAAAAATTAGCATTATGAAATGTATAATTTGAAGCATTTATAGAACCATAGTAAAAGGTGGTATTTATATAGCCAAAGTTTATTGTACTTGTTCCTGCATCAAATGTTATATTTGATGTCTTTGCAGGTAAACTAAAATTACCATAATAATTTATATTCATCGTAGAACTACCTAAATATAATTTAACAATAGTATTACTCGGAGGGTTCATTGTATAATAGCCTACTGTTATTGTCTTGTTATTGCTACGTAGTATTCCTGCACTGTGATATAACGTAGCGTAATTTGATGCTTTAAAATCATCTTGCAGTATCCATTCGCCACCATTCCCTTCAAAATAAACACTATTCAAAAATGTTTTGCCTGACATCGTGATGGTATTGCCTAACTGAAAAGACAAAAAATGTACTTCTGCACCAAAATTAAAATTCATGGCAGTCGCCAAAGTCATATAACCATAAATATACAGTTTATTGTTGCTGTTATTGGTATTCGCAACAGTAGGTGTATTCGTTACACCCGTCCAATTCATGTTATTACAGTAAACAATGGTTTCATCAATCGTGACGGTTTGTCCTGCTGCGGTAAAAGAATTGGCATCAAAAAATACATTGTCAGTAGATTGTGGTACTTGGTCGTGAAACATCGTACCGCCAGAGGTTTTCGCCCAGTGTGTGTTGTGATCTGACCAATTGCCAGAGCCACCAACCCAATAATAATTTAAAGCGAAACAGTAGAAAGGTGCTATAAGCATAGCGAGGATTACGGCAAGCTG
>JANMGN010000161.1:0-11233 GCA_031374645.1 Chitinophagales bacterium
AAAAGCAACCCCAATAGCCATCTTTATTAGAATTATCTTTTAGGAACAGAAAATAAATGATTTCAAACAATAATTCTATTTTTAATTTTTGATAAGTTTATACAAATCAAAAATAATAGCTATATTACAGCTTGTATTTCCAGACTTATACATTATTACTGTACTGGAAGGCGAAATCCCTTTACTCGAAGATAAAATATTTATTGCTCGTTAAAAACTACAAGGTATTACATAGGAAATTTTCTATGTAATACTTTTTTTATCCATAAACTTTTACACTATGAAAAATTTATTAATATACTTCTTATTTATGCCCTTGCTCATATTTGCTCAAAAGCCCTTTTATTTCTCCCAAGTCTATGATTTTGGATTTAATGAGTGCGGTACTTATATCGAAAAAAGCTCTAAGGAGATTATTATAGGCTCTCAAACTGGAGGCGGTAGTAATTTGAGCAGAGATATTTTCAGCTTTAACGAAAAAGGTGGGTTACAATGGCACAACAGAAGACCTGGCTTAGATCTTTGGGATATAAAAGTAATAAACGATACCATTTATTGCTCTTCTTCTGTCTCAACTAAAAATACTTTAGGTTCTAAAAATGATTTATTTTTTGAGGCATTAAGCATCAAAGGAGAGCCAATTTTTTCTCGTCATTACGGAAAAGATACCATAGACGAGGCAGACTTTTATTTTGAAAAACAGATGATGGAGGTTTTATTTTTGCAGAAACAAAAAACTTCACAATAGACTATAAAAATCAGCTTTATATTTTTAAAACAGACAAAAAAGGGAATGTAGAATGGGATTATAGTTTTGGCGTGAATGATAGTTTATACCATTTTTTAAATTATAATCCTTGGCGAAAACTCGCTAACGACCAATATTTACTCACGTTTTTTGCTGATAAAAAAATGATCCTGACCCTAAAATTATAGATTCTTCAAAGGAAAGAAAACAATACTTATATATCTTTGATGCAAAAGGCAAAATACTGAAAAAGAAAGAATTTGGGAACAATACAATTCCTCCCAACACTTATTTTTATGAATTTGATAAATTGAGTAACAATAATTTTTTTGGAAATGCTATTGTATATAAACCAGATAGTGTTTCTTGGGATCAAAATATTACTGTTATCATAGATTCTACTTTAAACGTAATTAAGGTAGGAAAAAAAATACCTAAGAAAAAATCTTTTATACCTCAATTGTACAAACATTTGGAGTTCCCCAACGGTGATGTAGTCGGCATTGGTCTAAATGAAAATAATGACAGCACCAGTGCATTTTTTGGCGGTCCTTATATTGCAAAATTTGATAAAAATGCAAATTTGCTATGGGAACGTATTATCATTGATCATCGCTATGCAAATTATAAAGATTTGGGCTTATTCTTTGATGGCACTATACTATCTGATGGTGATATACTGCTGGGAGGTTATGTATCTGATAAGAAATTTCATACAGATATGTGGCTGCTACGAATAGATACAAATGGTTGTCCTTTTCCAAATTGTAAAGGAAAATTACAATTTATTACCAATACCACTTCCAGCGAAACGCTCAGTGTTGAGCAACTTTCTGATGTAAATATTTTTCCCAATCCAGTACAAAATCAAATTTGGATAGAACTTTTTGACAAAGCAAGCACGGATTATGTAAGAGCAACAGTTACAGATTATCTCGGAAGAAGTATTTTAGAACAGCACTTAAATGCTACCGATTCAATTTTTAATCTTGATGTAAGTTGCTTACAACCAGGAACTTACATGGTTCGCATACAAGATAAAAATGGAAAATTTATTGTAAAAAAGTTTATAAAATTGTAAGTAGGCGTTAAAAATTATTTATAACTATTTTGTCGTTGAGAAAAAAGTGATAAATAGCTAACTGCAAGGAAGTTATTTATTACTTTTTTAGCAATCGACTGAAAAAATAGTTATAAGTCATTTAGCCTGAGTACTTAAAACAAAAAAAAGCACAAATAACCGTTCGATTATTTGTGCCTTTTTTACTTTAAAAAATATCATAATATCCCAATATCATCAATATCTGAATCTTTACTTCATATTCATACTCATTCTGATTTTTTTCTCCAAATCAGTGGCTGTCGTTTTAAATTCTTGGTCGGTATCCATAGCATCTTGCACTGCTTTGCAAGAGTGAATAACCGTAGAGTGATCTCTGCCTCCGAATGCAGCTCCAATACTTTTGAGCGACTTAGAAGTAAGGCTTTTAGACAAAAACATAGACAATTGTCGAGCGATAACGATATTGCGTTTTCGTGATTTTCCACTCAGTTTTTCTACAGGAATATGCAAATATTCAGATACTGTGTTTTTTATAAAATCAATCGTAATCTCTTTTGTTACTTGTGTCACGAAGTTATTGATAACATCTTTTGTAAGCGAAATATCAATTTCTTTCTGATTCAAAGCAGATTGTGCAATGAGTGAAACCATTACACCTTCGAGTTCTCTGATATTGCTTTTGATGTTGTAACAAATGCATTCTGCGACATCAGCTGGCATATCAAGTCCTTCTTTTTCTACTTTTGAGCCTAAAATAGCCATACGTGTTTCAAAGTCAGGCGAACTCAAATCTGCCGAAAGTCCCCATTTGAAACGAGAAATCAAGCGGTCTTCTACACCTTCCAAATCCTTTGGAGGACGGTCACAAGTCAAAATCAGCTGCTTTCCAGACTGGTGCAATTGATTAAAAATATGAAAAAATATCTCTTGTGTTTTTTGTTTATTTGCCAAAAACTGAATATCATCTACGACAAGTACATCTATCAACTGATAAAAATTTACAATATCGTTGATAGAGCCATTTTTGATAGATTCTATGATTTGGTTGGTAAATTTTTCGCAAGAAACATACAATACATTTTTGTCCTCGTGCATACTTGCCACACCATTTCCAATAGCCTGCGCCAAGTGCGTTTTTCCCAAACCAACACTACCAAACAAAAAAAGTGGATTAAAAGCCGTACCGCCAGGTTTTTTGGCAACAGCCATACCTGCGGAGCGTGCCAAACGGTTACAATCGCCTTCGATAAAATTATCAAAAGTGTAATTAGGATTCAGAAAAGGATCTATACGCATCTTTCTGATACCAGGAATTACAAAAGGGTTTTTGATTTGGTCTGCCTTAATTTGCGGTTGAGGAGCTGCTCTGTCATCTTCAAACGAACGAGAATACTGGGATGCTGTAACGGACTGATTCGAATTATTTCTTGCGCTTGCTGTAGCTACACTGCCATTGCTATAAGAAGCACTCATCGCAGCTGATGCTGCAACAGTTTGTCTATTTTTTTCTACGGGTTTGGTCATCATAACTTGGTACTCTAAACTACCGTGATCACCCAATTCTTGATGAATGGACATACGCAATAGAGCCACGTAGTTGTCTTCCAACCATTCGTAGAAAAACTTGTTCGGCACTTGAATAGTCAATATTGACTGATCTAAGCGAACAGGTTTTATAGGCTCAAACCAAGTCTTAAAACTTTGAGCGTTTACATTTTTTTGTATGGTGCGTAGGCATCCCGACCACACTGTTTGACAGTCCTTGTTCATTTATTAAAATAGCAGTAATTGGCTCGTTCGCCAGTTCAAAAAAATTGTTTTCGAACGTTTCTCTTAAAATCTCTGTTTGTAAATTTTTTGCCCACTTTGTAGAAATCCCTTAGGCAAAGATGAGATGTGTGTTAGCTTATTCTCAGTATGTTTGTTCGATTTTTTGTTCCCTTGTGTTTGGGAGTACAAATATGAAGCCTTTTTTTGAATAAAACAAACATTTTAGGATAAAAAATTAATATTTTTTTATTGCTAAATTAACATTTTTACACTATTGCAACTTGCTGATTATCAGGTTTATAACAAAGTTATAAACACTTTATTTCGTTGAAAATCAATGCTTTAAGTAACTTACAAACTTATTTATATTAGTAATTGTTAATAAGTGTAAGATGCTCATTAATAGATATTTATAAATATAAAAAAATTAATAATATTTTTATATTTTTTATAATATTCTTGAAAAAAAATTGAAATTAATTTTTTTACGCTTTCGTGTAGTTTTTTTATTTATAAAAAATAAAAAAATATATTTGCCTCGGACGAAGAAAAATGCTCAACTTGGGCATCGCACAAAAAAGATCTGAGCCACTTAAAAACACTGTTTCAGAAGCGGTATTTTATCAAAAAAAATGTTGTAAAATAATTTTTTATATTTGAAAAATGCGTTTGTAAATAGGCTTTCTTGCTGCAAATTGTAAGTACAAAACAGGATACATTAGGTAATCAAACAGGAAAAAAGGAGTGGTATATTCAAAATCATCAACAATATTGGTAGAACCATTTTCTTGTCCTACAATACGGTGATGATGTCGCCAAGTTTTAAGAAAAAAAGGCAACTGAGCGCCATTGTCTATAAAAAAAAGCTCGTTTTTACGCTCGCCATTTTCTATAATATCAGCATCCCATCTTTGCTTAAAAAAAATTAAGTCCATTTCTAAATGCACTTGATTTCCTTTTTCGCAACCATCAAAACGCAAGAGTTTTACCTTAGGAAAAGGTGGGGCAAGTGCTAAAAATAGACTTTCTGTAAAGCCTGCAAAGACACTTTTATAAGATTGTTGGACATTTGTAGTGATAATAATTCGCATAGTTTTTTTATTTGTAAAACGTAAATAGTGGGCTAATGTTTAAAAAAAAAGCCATTTAAGTCTTCCCTTTCGCTATACTTGTTTTTCCCTTGAAATACCACTCTACGCCATGCTTTGGTGTTTTCACTACGCATTAATAGGGCGAAAAATAGCAATTCTTTCTCTTTTTATTTATTTTACATCAATTAATTTGGATAAAAACGAAATTTTTATACCTTTGTATAAAAAAACTGATGCAACAAGAAGATACTCGTTGGCTACAACGTTTTTCTAATTTTAAAAAAGCGTTTGTTCAACTTGAAAAAGGCGTAAAATTGAGCGAAGAAAGAGCACTTTCCGAATTAGAAAATCAAGGACTAATACAAGCCTTTGAGTTCACACACGAATTGGCTTGGAACGTGATGAAAGATTATTTTGAGTATCAAGGTAATCCTAATCTGACTGGTTCAAGAGATGCTACTCGGGAGGCTTTCCGAATGAATTTGATAGCAAATGGCGACGATTGGATGGAGATGATTAAAAGTAGGAACAAAACTTCGCATACCTACAATGAAGAAGTGATGCTTGAAATTACCGAAAAAATTATTAACGATTATACGCCACTTTTTTTATTATTTTGTCAAAAAATGGAAACACTTATTTAAAATGCAATTTGGACTTAAAGAAAAAACAATTCAATCGATTAATGGTGTTTTTGCTCAATATTTGGCGATAGAGCAAGTTGTTTTGTATGGTTCTCGTGCCAAAGGAACTTTTCGCAATAGCTCTGACATTGACTTGACGATTATCGGAGAGCAACTCACACTAAGTGAACTATTGAAAATAGAAAATGAAATCGATGATTTGTTGCTGCCCTACAAAGTGGATCTTTCTCAGTTTGGAAAGATAAATAATCCTGATTTGGTTGCTCATGTTAAACGGGTTGGTCAAGTTTTTTTTGATAAGGGTAATCCTGTTAAGTGTAATGAATAATTAAAAATGAATAATTAAAAATTTTTAAATACTGTTAATCAGCACTTTATGTAACTAAACTGTGCTATTTATTTTTTCGTTTAACTAAGGTAAAAAAATAAACCGCTATATTTTTTAGATATAGCGGTTTATTTTTTGGCGCATCCATGATTTTGGCGCAAAAATCATAGATGACCCCAAAAAAGTTTAGTGTACTACCAGTTTTTTACATTGAATACCGTTTACTGCTCTGACGGTCACCAAATATACACCTGCGGAAGGCAAATTTAAGTTCGAAATAAACATTGTATTATCGCTATCAGTATCGGTTTTTCTTTTGGTCTGAAAATGTAGTTTTCCATCTAAACCATAAATATTGATACTACACGTAGTAGGTAAATTGGTCAAAGCCAAAGTATTTTCGTTAGTGATAGGATTCGGATAAATATTAAAATCAATTTCATTTTTATTCGCTAAAATACTGGTATTCAGTGTTTTAGCATCGACACTAAAACCATAAATCGGATAAAAATCATTAGTTCCTACGCCTTGTGCTACGTCATAAGGATTATTTACACGTAATTTTATGGTACATTTGCTTGGTATCAAACCGTCTTTGTAAGAAAGTAGTTTTTCCCCTTTTTTAAGATAAGGCATCGCTGTCCAAGCAACTGCTTTTGCTACATTTCTGCTAAATGCTGTTGAACCTATCACGCCAGCTTCATACAATTCAGCGCAACCGTCGTAAGGCGTGTCTGTGACATATATATAATGACCGCAGCCCGCGACCAAATTGGCAGCCGTCGGAGGTGCAGGTACATTGCCTTTCACAAAAACATCATTGGTCGGATTCCAAATCATATCTCTTCCTGTGAATGTTTGCGATGGCGTAAAAAATTCGTTAAGTAGTGCATTATCAGGGTCGTAGCCAGAGTTTTCGCCAAAAATAATGTTCAATCTTTCTCCAGTTTCTACATTAATAGCGTAGCCAGGAAACCAACCTTTGCCCAAAGTACCATCAGAAGGAGCATCAGGATTGGTATCTGAGCCTACCGATTTTCCAGCACGCATATCAAAGCTCCGTCCTTTTAAAACACCCGATTTTTCACTTTCTAAACCTTCCTTTTGGTACATCTCGTTGATTGTTTCGACGACCACACAGCGACTCCACTTGCTTTTATCGGCTGTCAAAACAATATCTACATTAGATAATTTTGCCAAACCCTTTGTGTTTGCTTTTATGTAATAACTTGAATTAGCGTTATTTACCCAAGCAGGTGTAATGTAAGATGACTCTGATAAATTATATAATCGATAATCACAAACAACGTAAGGCGCAAATTTCAACAGCGACTTATCGTAAGGTACATAGTTCAAACAATCATAAGTATCGTCTTGTGCGCCTTCATTCTTAATATAGTTGTAAAAATTAACCGTTCCTTCAACATTTTCATCATCGTCTTTGATAGTTTTTAGCCATTCTTTATTGTTTTCAAAAGAAATTTCTTGCCCAATTATACCTTTTACATCTGGACGTAGCGAGCAAGGCTCTTTTTGCTGCGCAATAGAAATCGAAAGTCCGTACTGCAAAAGAAGTTGTTCGTTCAATTTTTCAATACTTGTAGCCGATAAAATAGCTTTGTCTCCTTTTCTTTGCAATTCCCATTTTGCATCGTTCTGGAGTATACCATCTTTCATATTTGCATCCAATAGCCGTACTGTATATTCGCCATCTTGCAGTTGTGCTGGATCAGCAACCTTTACATTTATTGGACCTTTACCTGCCTTATAAGTGATTTTTCCATCAAAAGTTTTATCAAAAATCTTGGCGTGTATATCGTCAGTCATATCTAAAAAATTACCTCCTGCGCCTACTCCGTCATAACGAGTAATAGGTATTTCTGTACCGTATTTTACTTCGGGCATTGCTCCGTTGGGTGTAATCGTTACTACTTTTGAGTTCAAAAAACCTTTTAGATACTGTTGTTTTTGACCATTTCCAGTAAGTTTACTAAAATTTTGAAAATTATTATACGCATACGGAACTACTACATAATGGTATTTTTGACCATTGACCATACCTTTATTTGTACTTGTTGCAAAAGCATCTTTATCAAAATAAAAAGAACGATTGATGCCTTTATCTTCGCCATCTGCTTGTAATTCACTTGAAAAAGAAGGAAAAGTAGAATCATTCGGGTCTTTTTTCGCCGTCCAGTTATATATTTTTTTCACGCCATTAACAACATCAACCACAGCAACCAAACGAGCATTTGCACTTTTTTCTACCTCAAAAATAGGTATATTTTCGTCTTTTACCTGATAAATTTTGTAACCTTCAAATTTGTAATAAATATCCTTGGCATTATTAGGCAACGAAAAAGATTGTTCTTTATAATTTTCTTCAAAACGGCTTTCTGCAAGTGTTGTTTTCTCTGTCTGATTTTCTAAATTCAAAACAACGGCCTTATCTAATCCAAATGAACTCACATTGGGAGCAGAAGGTCCAGTTAAATCAAAACAACGATTAAATAACTCTCTCGCCCGAGTAGCAGAACGCCTCAAACTGGTCAAATCTACTGCACCTCCGCCTTGATGCGATACCCAAGGAATAGAAAAAGTAGTATTTTGAACTGCGCCAGATACTAACTTAAAAGCACCTGCACTGAGTACAAATCGGCTATCCGTAGGTGGTTTTTTTATGGTGTACATCGACCATCCACCTGGGTTATTAGGGTCATCAGGAAAAGCGTGTTTAGTAATTTTTTTGGGGTCAGGATTCTGAGTATAGCCACTACCGCCAATAGATAGTGGCGTACCATCTTTCCAAACTCCGTTCATATAACGATAAAAATCGTTGGCTTGGAATGGGTCTGTAGTTGCAGGAGGAGGCTCGCCTACAATTGAGTTATTAAAATACATAAAAGAAGTACCTACCTCTTTTCCATTCTGGTCTTTTGGCAATTGCAAAAAATCTATCCCAATCATAGGAATATCATTACCATAAGTAGAAGGAATTCCTGCACACGAATTATCTGGAAAGCCGTCAATATTGTCACTATTGTAAGCATAAACCATATTGTGTTTATTTCCCATATAATCAGTTTGGTTATCAAAACCCAAATAATCGTCAACAGAACACCCTAAATCAAAATCTACCCAATGGGCTAAAAAACAAGAATCTATATCTTGCGAACCACGATAAATGGTTTTGTAATGCTGAAAAGTCATATTATTCAAATCATCATCGGTAGCGTACGCAAAAGAAGTTGCCTGCACTTCTACACGCAAAGGACTTGTTGATTTAGAAGAAGTATGTATGCCTCCCGCATCGTTGAAAATCCAAAAAACAAATTGGTCTGGCTCTGTACAAAGGGTTTGACCAACATTAATGGCAGGATAATCTCCATCAAATGGATTGTACGTACCGTCATTATTATTATCCCAAAAATAAGCCATTTGCTTGGTAGTAGTGGGCAATGAAAAACCATTGTATTTTTCAAAAAAAGGATTACCTTTTGCAGGCCAAACCAGTAAATTTTTAGGTATTTTTTGTGTAAAATTAGCATCAAGAACCTTTCCGCTGGCATCTTTTGCGGCATTGTTGTATGCTTCTTTAAAGGTTTCGATTTCTGTTTTATACACAGAAAAATGTTTATCCCAATTGTTGCAGTCCGTTGGAGTTGTCTGTCCTACATTATCAAGAGGACCAGGCCACCAATCATTAGAAGAAGTTCCTCTATACATATTACAGGCTGTTTTTAGATTTCCGCCAGCATCGATACCACCCATCCAGATAGCACCTGCAAAAATGGAAGAAATAGGCGGCATACCAGCAGGAACATTAGGAACAATATACTTTCCATCTTTAAAATCCCACCACAAATCACCGCCGCCTTGCAAACGAGCACGAACATTATTTACATTGAGGTCTGTGTAAGATTTTGATACAGCACAATCGAGAAGCACTGTATTCGGCTTTTTTTTAGTATTTTTTTCTTGAATAAGCGGTTTTCCATTTGAGTTTGTTGGAATATACGCCTCTGATTTAAAAAAGAGCAATAGAGCTATTGCCAAGAAATAGAAGTGAAGTGATTTTTTCATGTCAAAAATTTTTTTTTGGTTTATGAATATTTTTTCAAAAACAAATATACCAATTAATTTTCATATTTTTATTCAAAAACAAAGAAAAAATCTTATCCACTTCGTAAATGAAACGATTTGAAGGATGAATGAGGTTTTTATCTTGTGGCTGCTTAATCAAAAGTAAGACGACAGCGCAGTGATTTTTTATCAACAATATCAATCAAGATAGAAATAAAAAATTAATTTTTTGAAAAAAAATACAATAATATTTTTCATTCTGATAAAAACACTTACTTTTGTAAGTGTTTTGAGTATTTACACAAAAAGACATATTTATTTTTGAGTATATAAAACGTTAGTAACCAATATTTTACGACAGTGTGAAGTACAAATTACGATTAATTTTTTGCTTAAATATAATTTTTCAATAAATATTTATTTGTTAAATAACTGATTTTTAAACTTTTACAACGTGGAATTTAATAAGAGGAATTTCAATAACGAAGGCGACCGTGGCTCGAATCGCGATAATAATCGTGATGACCGTAGCTCAAATCGCGATAATAATCGTGATGACCGTAGCTCAAATCGTGACAACAATCGTGATGACCGTAGCACTAACCGTGAAGGCGCTGAAAACTATAACCGTGAGCGCAATTTTAGCGGCAGCCGTGACAATCGTGACGGCAATGCTTTCCGTGAGCGTTTCAACAATGGTGGTGGAAATCGTGAAAATAGAGATGGTGGTGGAAACGGTGGTTTCCGTGAGCGTAGTTTTGGTGGCAATCGTGACGGTGGTAACAACCGTAGCGGAGGCGATGATAGAGGCGGTTTCCGCAGAGAGTTTCGTGATGAGCGTCCGCCACGTCCGCAGCATGAGTTGGTGCAATCTGCAAAATTCCGTGCTGGAAAACGTAGAACTTACTTTTTTGATGTTCGCAAAACAGAAAATGGTGATCACTACATGACGCTTACTGAAAGTACGCAAAAAGTAAACGGTGGATACGACCGCAATAAGGTTTTCTTGTACAAAGAAGATTTTAATCGTTTTGTACGTGAATTGGGTACGATGGTGGATTTAATCAAAAACGATCTTCAACCTGATTATGATTACGATGAGTTCGAGCGTCGTCAGTTAGAGTGGGAAGAACAACGTCGTTTGGATATTGAAAACGGTACGTATGAAGATCCACGTGAGCGTCGTGAACAAAATAATGACAACGATGGCGGCGGTGCAGAAATCGCTGAAAGACGTGTTTTCTCTTTCTCAAAATCTAAATTAGAAGATGATATGATGGAGGAAAGATCTGTTGCTAAAAAAGAAACGCCTACCGTAGAAGGTAGTGCTGAAAAAGCAACAGAAGAGTTCAATGACGAAAGCCAAAGCAAAATAGATGACGATATGGCTTGGTAAAAGCCTCTTTAATATTCTATTTTTTGGTTCATCCATGATTTTGGCGGAATAAATTTATTGCGCTCTATAAACCCGTGAGGTATTGAAGACCTCACGGGTTTTACCGTGGA
>JANMGN010000170.1:0-14489 GCA_031374645.1 Chitinophagales bacterium
ATGCCCACAACCACTAATCCTGCCAGCAGTTGGAGAAGGTCGAAGCCTTGCGCCACCCTTAGCATGAAGCACGCGAAAAGGGCGCAGGCCAGATAAATAAAAAAAGTATTGTCTATCCGAAAATTCCACGCTTTGTACAATTCCATATCGCCAAATATCAGCACTAAAATAAAAAACAAAAGCAAAAAAGTAATTATTTTAAATACGTATTTTATTGATAATAAATGATTTATACAGAGAGAAAAAATAGCTGGGAATAAAAGATAACAAATAAAAGACAAATCAAGTGAAAAACCGTGCGTAAAACTTCCTACGATTTCACTAAAATTTAGCATTTGCATTTTATCAAAATGATAAAATAAAAACGCTCCTCGCCCTACCCAAAACACGAGCAACCAAGCTAAAAAATATAATGCAAGAAATTGGATATTTTTTTTCATATTAGCTGTATATTTTTTTGTTGCGTTGGTAGCACGGACTTTCAGTCCGTGCTACCAAAATAACTACATTTTTTTATAAAATTCAATCAATTTGGGTTCTTCATTTTCCCAAGTAAAAACCTTTTTTGCACGCCTACATTCTTCTTGGAAATGTGCATATTTTTGAGTGTCGTTAAGCAATTCTGTAATACAATCTGCAATTTTCTTCGGCTCTAAATCAAGCAAAATTCCTATTTCATATTTAGTCATAATCGCTTGATACTCAGGAAAATCTGGATGTAAAGCAGGAATTTCAGCTTGTATGTAATCAAATGTTTTATTTGCCAAAGAATAATAATAACTCAGTCCTTTATTTTCTAAAAGATTAAGTCCCAAAAAGGCATTTTGTGTAATTTTAGTGAGTTCGTTAGGCTTTAATTTCCCTAAAAAAACAACTTTTTTTTCTACTTTAAAATCACACACGAGTTGCTCTAAATGAGTACGAATGTCGCCATCGCCAGCCAAATGTAATTCGGCATTTTCTACCCATTGCATCGCCTCGATATATTGCTCTAAGCCTCTACCAACATTCAATGCGCCTTGGTACAAAATAACTTTTATAGCATTTTTTTCTTTCAAAAAATCTTGGTTTTTAGCAACAGAAATATTTCTAATCACTTGAAAATCAACATTATATCGTTTTGAAAAAATGTCAGCCAAACCTTCGCCAACCGTGTAGCAATATTTTATCTTAGGAATGCAAAAATCCGCAATAGCCTCCCAAATACGTTTTGTGAATGGTCTTTCGACTACTTCGGGAACTTCGGTAAAATACTCGTGCGCATCATAAACGATGGTTTTATTTTTTATTTTTCCAATCAAAAAACAAGGCAAAACCGTATCTAAATCTATCGCACAAACCGTATCAAAAAAATTTAAAAGCAAGAAAAAAAACAGTCGAACATTATATTCTGCATAAAAAAGTTTTCCTTTTTGAAAAAAACAAAACAATCTTTTTTGCATAAAAGGCTGATTATCAGTTGGTTTTGAATTTCCCAAAAGCCTTCCTACCAATAACACGTCATTGCCAGCATTTGCCAAACTTGTGCAAATACGTATCATACGTTGGTCAAAATTGAGGTCAGTAGTGACTGTGAAAATTATTCTTTTCATGTTAGTTACAAATAAAAAAATTGCCGCCTTTTCTTAAAAAGCGGCAATTTACGACTAAATTATTAGCGTACATTATTTATGAATATTTTTTTTACAGCTGCTTGAAAAAGCCTCCTCTTTATTCAAAATTCCATTGCATATCCACACGACGGTTTTGTTTTCTGCCTTGTTCATTCAAATTGGTAGCAATCGGACGAGTTTCGCCAAACCATTCTACTTTTACACGACTTGGCGCAACGCCTCTATCTTGCAAATAATACAACACTGAATAAACACGATTTTTAGAAAGCTCGATATTATACTCAAAAGTATTACGAGAATCAGTATGTCCTTGCATTTTCAAATTATACTCAGGATGTTCTTTCATCCAATTGACTACACCATCAAGATAGGTATTGGAAACGATTTTGATTTCAGCCTTGTCTGTATCAAAATAAAGGTTTCTCAACGCAAAATCCAAAGCATCTTGACCAGCACGAGGTACTGAAGGACAGCCTCCTGCACCATCGCCAGCGGTATTCGGACACTTGTCTTGCACGTCAGGAACACCATCGCCATCACGGTCACCAGGTTTGGCATTAGGGAAACGTTTTGCACCATTTGGTAGTCTTTCGTTAGCATAATCGAAGCCACCAGGTATTTTATCTGGTGGACAACCCATATTTTGCAACGTTCCATAATCATCTGGACAAGGATCTGTTTCATCTATGATACCATCTCTATCACGGTCATTGAGTGGACAACCTTCATTTTTAGCTGTACCTGCAATATCAGGACATTTATCAATATCATCACGCAAACCATCATTGTCACGGTCAGCGAAAGGGCAACCTTTGTTGGCTTTTGTTCCTGCAAAATTAGGACATTGGTCTTCCGTATCTGGAACGCCATCGCCATCGCTATCTTGCTTATCGGGACAACCTTTATTCTCTTTTGTTCCTTTTATTTCAGGGCATTTGTCTTTGCTATCGGGAACGCCATCGCCATCAGTATCTTCGCCATCGGCTTTATCTCCTGGGCAACCATCGTTTTCTTTTGTTCCCTTTTCGTCAGGGCATTTGTCTAACTCATTTGGAACACCATCACCATCATTATCGTTTTTATTTCTCTTACAAATATTCATTCCAAGACCAAACTCGTGCGTACCATTACTTCTTGCACTGAGCGCAGAAACGGTCATATCATAAGCATAATAAAACTGAAAACCACCTTTCGTCGTCATACCCAACATTCCTGCAACTGCATCTTGATGACGGTACTGAGCCGCTACCCAAAGTGCGCTATTAAATGTGGCTTTTAAAGCAATATCAAAAGAAGTTGGCGCATTTTCTACCAAACGCAACATTCCAGAAGGCTCTAATTTTACTTTTTGGCTCAAAGGAATTTCGTAACCAACCATCAACATATAGTGGCGTTTGAGCGAATTGCTCTGCTCTGCTTTCGGATTTGTAAATTTCAAATCACGCTGAATAATTTGTGGCGTAGAAAAACCTGCCCATAAGCCTTTTCTTCTAAAATAAACGCCAGCATTGAAATCGGGAAAACCTGAGCCACCGCTTGCTGAAGCAGCCGTTGCATCGTTTACTTTATCCGAAAAACGAGCATTAGAAGCCAATCCTACGCTGTAATAACCTGCCGAAGCACCTATTCCAAAGTAGCTCAAAGAATCCAATTTCATGGCATAACAAACAGAAGCCGAGCCACCTGTACGGCGCAAAGAACCTGCTTGATCATTGAAAAGATAACCACCTACACCTACTTTTTTTCCTACTCGGGAGTGTAAAGTAAGAATAGATGTTTGTGGACTTTCTGCCACGCCAACCCATTGCTGACGGTGCGAAATATTGGCTTGTACACATTTTGAAGTAGCCGCTGTTGCTGGATTAAAACCAAAACAATTGGTAATATAATTGGTAAAAAGCGGGTATTGTTGCGCACTAACTCCTTGATATACAGCTAAATATATAAATAGTAAGAGTATTTTTTTCATTTTTAAAAATATTTTTAGAAGTAAAACGCTGGCAGGGTTTCAGCCTAAAAGTACGAATAACAAATATTATTTATGCTTTTTGCCAAAAGAACTCTGCCAGCGTTCGGATACAAATAAAAAAGTATTATCTAACAATCGTTACAGCACCAGAAAAAATAGTATTGTCACGGTCGTTTAGTTTTATCAAATAATAATATGGCCCAGCTGGAAGGTCTTGGTCTTTGCTATTTTGACCGTACCAATCGCCATTTTTCATACCCGTTTTTTCCCAAACAGGATTTCCCCAACGGTTATAAATAATAGTTTCATTTTTAGGAAACTCATCTATACCAGGAAACTGCCAAGTATCATTTACACCATCGCCATTGGGAGAAAAGGAGTTCGGGAAATCAGTTTCTTTCTTTTCGCAAAATCTTTTTAAATCAATTGCTAAACCGTTTTTACAATTATTTGCATCAGTTACGGTTACAGTATAGATACCTTTTGTGAGATTTTCACGGTCTTGTGTAAACGCATTATCATTCCATAAAAATAGATATGGTGCTTTTCCGCCTTTAACTGTAAGCTGAATTTCGCCATCTTTATCATCTTTACAAGATTCATCTTTTACCTTTGTAACAAGTGCCAAAGAATCGCTTGGAGATTTTATAGTTACAGCATTTTTAGCAACACAACCTTTGCCGTCTGTGACAACATAAGTATAATCGCCAGCCGCAGCATTTGTAATATCTTTTGAAGTGGAGTTATTGGACCATTGGTAAGAAATGGGCGAAGTGCCACCTGAAACAGTCAGCACAATCGAGCCTGTTTTTTGACCAAAACAAAGAATATCAGTCGTTTTTGCTTGAGCTGCAAAAGATTTTGTAGCTGGATTGACAATCGTACTTTGTGATTTTGGACAAGTTTTGTTCGTAACTGTCAATTTTATGACTTGCGGCCCAGCATTTGCAAAACCAATTTTAGAAGGATTTGGGTCAGTAGAAGTCGAAGGAGAGCCATCTGAACCAAAATCCCAAAGAAAAGTCATGCCAGGAAGTTTGTCCCCTTCGTACTCGAAATCAAAATAAGTACCACAATTGTCTGTTTTTGATTTATTAGAAAAAGCTACTTTGTAGAGGCAATCTTGAGGATTTCCACCACCTGTTTGTGTACTGTCATTTCGTAAAGGCTGCTGAAAACCTTGACGCAAAGTTATTTTTCCGTCAGAAATAACGGTGCAGCCTGGGCATTGTCCAAAAGTATTGGCAACAATAATATTTTGAGTGTTCGTTATAGGTACTTTTCCAGTAATACCTGAGCTACAAAAAGTCCAACGTTTGATGGTTTGTGCTTGTAGGATTATTGGAAAAAATAATAACAAATATAGATATTTTATTTTCATAAGTAATTCATAATTAGGATGTTAAAAAATTATTTTATGAAAAATATTAAGGCATATCGATTAAATAACCTGTAAGAATAGATGGAACACCAATAGCATTTTTTACCGTAATACCATTTAATCCTCCTGATATTGCAGGCATATCTGTACCTGAGTTCACAGAGTAAAAACTGGTCAAATGATCATCTACAATGAGTGAAAAATCTCCAACTCCAATACCAGATTTGATGTAAAGTGTTTTATTTGGTGGAATTTGATAAGGGCTTTTTAAGTCAATAAGAACTGCTGTGATTTTCACATCAGCATCAACTTCAAAACCTGTCAAAATAGAGTTTGTGATTTTTGTGCCTGCTGGTAAAACTGGGCAAGTCGCATACGATTTTATAGAATATGGAATGCCCAAAACTTCTACTTGCATCGGCGTACCTACAGGGCTACCGTTTGCCGTTACATAAAAAGTCTTACCTGTTGGTACAGTATATGTGGCTGTGTTTTTAACAAATTGATATTTACCAATAATTCCTTGCGGATAAGCTGGCGAAGCACCTGGCTGCGTAAATAAACCTGCACGAACATTCACTTCTCCATTTTTTACATTTGCAGCATTGTAAATTCCTAAAACGCCAGTATTTTCATCAAATTTTAAAGTTTGTAACTCATTGGTAGGGTCACTATCTTTGTCTGCAAAAGCGATTTGGTCAGATGAACCAGGTGTACCCGTCGGAACAATTTTCAACATTCCATTAGCTGCATCTAACAAGAGTGCTTGTAATTCATTTTTAGGGTCTTTGTCGGCATCGTCGGCAGCAGTTTTTGCTACATCAGCCGTGCCAGCATTGAGCGCATAAGGTACTGATACGATTTGAGTAGTACCAATTAACTTGAAACCAGAGCCTGCATCTACGCTTGCTTGGAGGTAGTATTTATTTGCACCCCATTGTATTTTGGCGAAATCAGTAGGATTTTTTGAACCTAAATCAAGTGTAAAAAGACCAAATTCGTCTGTTGTAACTTGGTGTTCTTCTGTAAAAATAGCTGTTCCCGAAGAAGAACTTTCTAAAATCTTCATCATTACTTTGATGTTAGATTTGATAAGTTCTGCGCCTTGATCATTGGCTGCTACGGCTTGGTAACATACGATTTGAGGTGTTTGTGCGTGAGTAAAATAACCTGCAGAAATGCTGAGTAGTAAAATTAAAAATCTTTTCATGATAGATTAATTTTTTGTTTTGGATTGTCAAAAATAAATAATTAAAAGCGTAACTTACTGTACATCAGTACAAAAAGCATCGTATTTTTTTTAATAAAAAGTATTAATTGTTGTGAATTAGGTACAAAAAAGTGGCAGAAATAGCATTTTTTCTGTTTTTTATGTACATATAAGGAATTGTGCAAATATTATTCCACAAATGTAGGAGTTATATATGTAAATTATATACTATTTGATTATTTTTAACAAAAAAAATCAAAAAAAATTCCATGTCACGGTTTTCTCTTTTACAAAGAATTAAAAGAGAGTAATATGACGTTGGCAACTGCCTCGTAATTTTTGTAGGAAGTTTCTTCAGCAGTGAAGGTAAGGGTAATGATTTTTGAGCCTTTTACAAAGCTAATTTGCTTCCATTTTAATGCTAGGCCGCCTTGATTGTGTCTGCAAACGAGTTCACAAAATTGCATTCCTTTGGCATTAAAAAACTTAGGCTCAGAGAGTTCTATTCGTCCTAAAATCTTTGGTAATTCTTCTCTTACTTCTTGTACATAATTTTTTAAACGCTCCTCTGACGTACCAATAGCATTTTCTTGTAAAAAAACGCTTACATTTTCCATAAAATGATCTTTTTCACTATCATAATAGGAGCGTATAAAAAAACGATAATCACCAAAATTTTCTTCTACCGACCAACTTGCAGGAATTTTTATTTCGCAAGTTTTATCTTTTGCCCGAAACCATTTCCAAGTCATTTTTTCTGGAATATACGCTACGCTTTGTCCATATAAAAAGGTACAGAACAAAAGTAATACAATAAGTGTAAGATTTTTTTTCATTTTGTAAAAGGTATTTTACTCAAACAAGCAATTTTCATACCTAAACAAACAGCTTAAAATTATTTTTCATATTTTTTTAAAAATATAAACATTACAAATTTATATAATATTTAATATTTTTTAATATCTTTGCAATTCCTTAAATCGAACAAAATTTCAAATTAACAATATTTTTCCATAATATTATGCACAAATTACTCTTACTTACACTCTCCATACTTCTTTTTTCTTGCGATGATAAAATACCTACAGTCCTAAAAATTACAAAACAAGGTGTTTTGACAAGTGATAATACCAATACGCCAATTGCGGGATTAGGCGATGACAAAACGATTGTTTTGATTTTTGTTCGTCATGCCGAAAAAAGCGCAGCACCTTCTGATAATCCTGAATTGTCAGCAGAAGGCAAAGCTCGTGCAGAACGCCTTGCTCAATTGTTAAAAGAATTAGACGTATATAGAGTAGCTGCAACAAACACAACGAGAGCCTTACAAACGGCGCAGCCACTGATAAATTTGACAAATTGCTCCACCGACAACTACTCAAGGTCTGCTACGGAGGCCTTTTTATTGAGTACCATACAAGGCTACAAAGGCAAAGTTATCCTTATTGTAGGTCATGGAAATACAGTACCAGATATGCTGAATATGTTATCGCCAGAAAAAAAATATGAAAATATTAAAGAAGATGAATATGATAATATCTATATTGCGTCGGTTATCGAAAAAGGCAACGCCAAGGTTGTCCATTATAAATATTAATTGCTAATGAAATCTACATTTTTACTTCTTTTTGCAGCATTTTTTTTGCTGATTTCTTGTGGAAATAATACACAGAATAACGAGAACAATACGGCTCGTTCTATTGAAAAAACTAAAAATAATTCTAAAGAAAATACTGATTATCAAAGAAATACATCTATTCCTAAAAAAGTATATGAGGTATTAAATTATGTACGTGCAAATGGCGAAACTATGCCAGGCTACGTTGGTGGTCGTACATTTCAAAATCGTGAAAAACGTCTTGCGATGAGTGAAAATGGAAAAAAAATCCGTTACCAAGAATGGGACGTAAACCCAAAAGAACGAGGTCGAAACAGAGGTGCAGAACGGCTCATAACTTCTGATACCAAGGCTTTTTATACAGATGACCATTATAAAACTTTTCAAGAAATAAAATAATATTTGGTATTTTTTTTGAAAAACTACTAAATCTAAGTAACGATTAAAAAACAACTTGTGTATTTTTATCACTTCGTAATATTTTCTATGCGTTTAAAAAATAAACGTAGTATTTTTTAGCAAAACTTATTTTTTTATATTTACTAAGCAAATACTCATTTTTTATTTATTCAAATTTATTTTTATTATATATTAAAACAATAAAAATACTATGTCACAAATCATAAAAAAATTTAACGTATGTTAAAGTTATGTTTTTTCGTGACAAAAGTGTATAACAGACGTATAATGAAGAAGTTATCACTCATAAATAAATATAACACAAAATGAACTTACGTTACCCATCACACCGAAGCAAATTACAATGTTTGCTATTCATTGCCTTTTCTTTTCTTTTTTTCAACCTAAATGCTACTCCTTTTCCTTCTAAAAACAGTGAACCGACTTCTGTTTGTAGCACTTGTAACATTCCTGATGGGCTTTATACGCTCAACGTGACTACTACTAATGCTACACAATTGTGGAACTTTGCGCTTGATGCTTGTTCATACACAACTCGTTTGCGTGAAGTAGGAACACTTTCTTGGACAATAACTGGTACAGTTACAAGTAACGCTGCTACAATTTCAGGTTTGTCAGCTGGAAAAACCTACGAGTGGCAAGTTCGTTCTAACTGTTGCGACGGCTCATTTACCGATTACGCTCCTTTGTCCAATTTTACTACACCTCAGCCTTGTTTAACCGCTGCACCAAATGGTCTAAATACCACAAATATCACTGCAAGCAGTGCTAAATTAGCTTGGACATTGACTATTGGCGTTTCTAACTATACTTTAAAATATAGAGTACAAAATGCTGCAACGTGGCAAACTGGTAGTAATATTTCAACAAATAATTATAATTTAACAGGCTTAACGTCAGGTACTACTTATGAGTATCAGGTTTTTGCTTATGGAAACAACTGTTTAAGTGCAGGAAGTGCAGTAACTCCTTTTACAACCACTTCGGTAGCTACATGCGGAACGCCAACAACGCCAACTATTGTTTCTGTTACATCTACCAATTGTTGTGTACAATGGGGCGCAGTTTCGGGCGTTTGTTCCTATAATGTAAGATGCAGAGTAGTTGGTACAAGCAATTGGTTTTTTAATCAACTGACTTCTACAACACAAATTTGTATGCCCAACTTAGCAGGCGGTACAAATTATGAGTGCCAAGTTTCGGCAGAGTGTTGTTCGGGCGTGTCTAGTGCTTTTACAAGTCTTTTGCCTTTCACGACACCAACCGTTGCACTTTGTGCCGCACCAATAAATCCTAATGCAAGTGCAATTACAGCAACTACGGCTCAACTTTGTTGGGGCGGAACTGCTACCTCGGTAGGTTACAAAATAGAATACAAAGCTCCTTTGCAAGCGAACTGGACAAGTATTAATGTAACAGCAACTTGCGCAACCATTTTTGGTTTAATTCCAAATACGCTTTATCAATACCGTATCACATCTTTTTGTGCCAATAATATAATGAGTGCGCCTTGTGTAACTGCAAATTTCACAACAGCAGTTGCGCCAGCTTGCGATATTCCGACTAATATAGTTTGCAGTGGAGCAACTTCTACTGGTTTTGTAGCGAACTGGCCCGCAGTTACAGGTGCGTGTTCTTATAACATACGTTTGCGAGTTGTAGGTGCTGCATCTTGGGCGTTTACAGGTTCTTTATCTTCAAATAAATGTACTGTTACGAATTGTACGGCAGGTACAAACTACGAATTTCAAATCCAAACAGTTTGTTGTAGTGGTGCGTTGAGTGATTTTTCAGCAATAGCGACTTGCCAAACTACCGCATTTTGTGCCGTTGCAACTGGTCTAACTTTTAGCTCAATTACAAACACGACTGCTGCTGTGAATTGGGTTGCGGCTTCTGGTGTAACTTCTTATACTGTTCAGTACAAACTTCCTACGGCTACGACTTGGACTTCTGTAAATTCGCTTACCAATTCTACTACGCTTTTTGGTTTAACACCAAATACTCAATATCAAGTACAAATTATTTCAAATTGCCCTAACAATTGTGTAAGCGCACCTTCTACAATTGGCATTTTCACGACAACAAATACAACAAGTACATGTGATATTCCTATCAATTGCACTTTTAGTAACGTACAAGCAACTACTTGTACATTAAGTTGGGCGGCTGTCCCAGGTGCTTGTTCGTACATTATTCGTGTACGTGTTTTAGGTACAACTGTTTGGGCAGCAACAGGTTATCCGACTAAAAATAGTGCAACGCTCTCAGGTTTAGCTCCAAATACGACTTACGAATGGCAAGTACAAACGGTTTGTTGTACCAATGTTCAAAGCGATTTTTGTCCAATACAAATCGTAACAACGCCGAATTCTTGTGTAACACCTATTAATGTAGTGGCAACTTCTGTAACCGCAACAAGTGCGAACCTCTCTTGGTCAGCGATTGCAGGTGCAGTTTCATATACAATTAGTTACAAAGTTTTGAACGCTGCAACTTGGAATACTTTGACAACAACGACTAATCCGACGTTGATTGCAAATCTTATCCCAGCCACAACTTATCAGTATTATGTACAGACGAATTGTAGCCCGACCCTTTCGAGTGGCTCATCGGCTGTTTGTACTTTTACCACTTTGGCAGCCAACAATTGTAACGCACCAGTTGGTTTGACTGTTCAAAACATCACAACTACAACCGCTACTCTATCTTGGATCGCTGCTCCGACAGCTTGTTCTTATAAAATTCGTTACAAAATAAAAGGTTCTTTGACTTGGAATATTTTTACAGGTACAGGAACTACAATCAATATTACAGGATTAACAGCAGGAACTTCTTATGAATGGAATGTGATTACAAACTGCTGCAACGGTTCGTCAAGTAATGCTTCTACAACAGTCGTTTTCCAAACCAATAAAGTTTGTTTGACCAATGATGATCCTTGTACACCAACGCCTGTAATAGTGGGCTCAGGTACTTGGAGCTGTGTAAATGGTAGTAATATTTGTGCAACAGGCTCTAAATTACCAGATCCAACAGGTTGCGCCTATTCTCCAAATGATGTTTGGTATAAAATAACTATGCCAGCGTCAGGTTTCGCAACTGTTGCAGTTTGTGCTACACCAGGCATGAGCCCAGGAGTAGCCGTTTATACAACAAACGGTTGCAATAGTATTACCTATTTGGGTTGCAAATATGTTGCAAATACTGGCGGAAATGTAGGCTCAGTAGCTCAAATTTCTTTACAAGGACCAGCAGGATATGCTGTTTGGGTACGAGTTTGGGGCGGCGGAAATACCACAGGAACATTCAGCGTTTGTGCAATTGACAAAGTGGTTTGTCCAGCCGTTGCGGGAGGTGCAACAAGTAGAAATCAATTGGCAGATGTTGTGATTAAAGGCGAAGATATGCCGATTACGATAGAAAATAAAAGTATTAATTTATCTCCAACTCCTACAAATTCGTATGTAAATGTAAAATTTGAAGCAATATCAAGCTCTTCACAAGGAAAAATCGCTATTTACGATTTGCAAGGTAGAAAATTAATAACTGAAAATATAGAAATTGAAAAAGGCGAAAATGACATTCGTTTTTCAGTAGAAAATATTACTTCTGGTATGTATATTTTACGTATAGAAGGTATCGAAAATTTTGCTCCTACTCGTTTGATGGTTCAGAAGTAAAAGATTTGTAGTAAAAATAAAGGTTCATCCATCATTTTGACAGAATAGAATTATTTGCACTCTATAAACCCGTGAGGCATTGAAGACCTCACGGGTTTTAACTTGGAAGTTTCGCCAAAATCATGGATGAACCCTAATAAATAAAAAAAGTGACTAATCTAATGTAGATTAGTCACTTTTTTTATTTATTAGGGATAAAAGAAGCTCACGCCAACTTCTTCAACCTATTCGTAAAATAATCTTCTACATATTTCCAATACAAATAGGCTGCTACGATACTGAACAATACAGCTAAAACCAGACAAAGCGAAAGTCCAATTTCGCTTTTTATGTGCAAAAAAGTAGTCATATAACTCATAAATGACCAACCGATAGGCAAATGTATTAGGTACAAAGAATAAGATATTTTGCCAAGAAAGGCGAAAATTTGGTGTTCTACCGCTACGAATTGTATTAGAATACTCGCAAAAAAAACAGCCAAAGGTCTGTACCAATCGCCACCAGCCCAGTTTTCCATAGAGCCATACCAGTAAAATAACAAATAGCAATCTATTGCTAATAACACCCAATATTCCCAATCCGAAAGAAGCTTTTGCGACCTCAGAAATATCAAAATGCCTGCTAAAAAGATGTGCATATAGTTGGGTAAAAAATTTATCAAATCGACATTTCCTAAACCGTAATTGACATTTCCTTTTCCGATTAAAAAAGGTAAAGCTGCACAAAGTCCTAATAAAGCAATACGTATAATTTTATTTTTATGTGTAAATAACTGATGTAGAACACCATACGCAACATAAAATTGAAACTGTATAGAAAGCGTCCAGAAAAGCAATACCAACCAAGGTTTTCCCAGAAGAGGTTGCAGGTAGGTAAAATGTCCCAAAACATCCATGAAAGTTACCGAAAAAGGTTTGTACATGGGAGGCGGAAAAAAAGTAGGAATCAACTCCTGCAACATACAAATTAGGACTGCGCCCAAGTAAGCAGGATGTATGCGAACGAGCCTATCCGTCATGTATTTTCCAAAACCAGCAATCGTATAATTTTTTTTATACAGTGAAAAAGGAATTAAAAAGCCTGTTATTACGAAAAAAAATTCTACACCAAGATGTCCGTGTTGAAAAATAGTAAAAATAGGATTACCTTCGTGCAGAAATCCGTTGGCAAAGTGAAAAATGCAAACCGCAATTGCGCCAATTGCTCGAAGGAAATCAATAGAATGAAAATGAAAACTGGAAGTTGTGGTTGTATTATTTGACATAAAATTGTTAACTTTTTCGTATAAGTATTTGATTGTCAATGTTTTAAAATATATTTCATAAACATTGATGTAATGTACAAAATATTTATTTAGAAAAATAACAATACACTTAAAAAAGTAATTTTTCGTAAAAACTTAGCCGTACGGTAATTTTGGAGTTTAAAGTATCGCCAAGCTCCAGCTTGGCGGCATTAAGTTGCAATAGTTTTGTCGGAAGCTATAGCTTCCGACTACTATGGCTAAGTTTTTACAATTTTTCATAAAATTATACTTTTCACATTAAACAAATTATGTTACAAAAAATAATTTATATATTAAAATATTATTGGGAAGCAAAAACCAAATACGATATACATTCGCCTTTTATTTTTGAGTTTATCAAGGAGGTTCTGGAAGCTGACAAATATTATTATCACTTCAAAGATATTGAGCAATTGCGTACGCAATTACTTAAAAATCAGTCAGTTATAGAAGTCGAAGATTTTGGAGCAGGGTCATCTGTTATAAAAAACAATAAGCGAAAAGTAGCTGCAATAGCAGGCTCTTCGCTGACAAAAGTTTCTTTTTGTCAGCTACTTTTCAAAATGATACACCACTATAAACCGAAAGAAATTGTAGAACTGGGAACTTCGTTTGGGATAGCGACTTTGTATATGAGCAAAGCTTCGCCAAAATCAAATATCAACACCATCGAAGGAGCTGCTACAATAGCTGATGTGGCGCAAACGAATTTCGATATTTTTAAGGCTGAAAATATTACGATAAATAGGGGGAATATTACGAATGTGCTGCCCGAAGTTTTGGCAAAAATAAAAAAATTAGATATGATTTTTTTAGACGGAAATCATCAAAAATTGCCTACGATAGATTATTTCGAGAAAAGTTTGGCATACTCGCACGCTCAAACTATCTTTATTTTTGATGATATTTATTGGTCAAAAGAGATGTACGAGGCTTGGGAAGCGGTCAAAAAACATCCAAAAGTACGACTTTCTTTGGATTTGTACCAATTTGGAATAGTTTTTATTAATCCAGATTTTAAAGAAATCCAACATTTCAAACTGTTGCCTTGGTATTGGAAACCGTGGCGAATGGGGTTTTTAGGATAGAAAAAAGCACTACTTTCAGACAGAAAGTAGTGCTTTTTCTTTGATGTCGTCTAATAATTTGATGAGTTTTGTGCTAAATGAAAGTGGCAAAAGGTCGCTTTCTTTTTTGTTTTCAGCCAAACATTTCATCACTTCCGTAGCTTCGTAAGCATAGCCAATACCAATATTTTCAGAAGGAAAAAATTGCATCTCCTGAGTTTCAAGGCTTTTCGGCGGCCGCCT
>JANMGN010000234.1:0-2058 GCA_031374645.1 Chitinophagales bacterium
AAAAAATTGGATAAAAAAGTGGCTATATTAGGAGCTATTGTATGAGTTTTAAACTCGCCTAAGGCTTTTCCTTCTTCAATTAATGTTTCAAATGTTTTTTCAAAAGAATAGACATTGTTGGTCACAAAAAGGCAAATATCAGGATCTAACAAAGCCATTTCAGACGTTGCATTTGCCAAAAGGCAACCTTTTGGTTCTTGTGAATTTAGCGATTCTTCCATCAAAAATTCAGCAAAAGCAATTAATTGAGCTTTCGGCGATGGCTTTTTTAATGCCATTACAGTATTGATATTTTGGGTAGATTGGGCTTGATAATACGCCAAAATTTTCAAAAAAAGCTGCTTTTTGTCGCCAAAAGTATCGTACATACTCGCACGATTGATACCCATGCCTGTTACCAAATCTTCCATGGAAGTTGCATGATAGCCTTTTTCCAAAAAATTTGCATCGCCTTTTCAAGGACATCTTCTTCTAAAAATGATTTATTTCGTGGCATTTTTACAATAATTTTTTGCAAAAATAAAGTATTAGAATGAATATTCCAAATTTAAAAATAAAAAAAATCCTGCATAAGATTACTCAAATGCAGGACAACAATTAAATTATTCGGATATTTAATAATTACTCTTTTGTCACGTCACCACTTCCAACTACAGATTGTTTTACAGACGGATTTCCTTTGTATTTTACATCGCCGCTTCCAGCAATTGTAACATTCAGCTTTTCGCTTACATTTACACGAACATTTCCAGAGCCGCCAATTGCAACTTCTGCACTTTCGCCTGTCATGTTACTCAAATCAACATCGCCAGAGCCGCCAATTGCAATGTCTTGCTTACGAGCAAAACCACTCAACTTTACGTCGCCACTTCCGCCTAACGCTATTTCAATTTTGTCCTCTTTAAAATCTCCGTTGCTTCTAAAATCGCCACTTCCACCGAGCGCAACTTTTTTCAAAGAAGGCATCGTCACATAAAAAACGGTTTTACTATTTTTAGAGTAATTCCAACCGAATTCTTTTTTATTTCGCAAATTCAAACTACCATTTTTAACTTCTACGATAAGGTTTTCGAGTAATTTTTCGTCGCCTTCGTATTCTACTTTAAAATTATCGCCTTTCGTTACGACAATATCGGCAGCAATTCCATTTGCTACACCATCGAAATCACGCAATCCAGTGAGTTCTTTTTTTATCATTTTACCATTTCCTTGAACGTTTTCTGTAAAGGTACGAGAGCTATTCACATTTGAGATTGCAGTAAGTGCTAAAACTAAGAAAAGTAATTTTTTCATCTTTAAAATTTAGTTTGTATCGCCAAAACGATGTTTTGATTAGTTGTTTTTGTAAGTGGTGACGGTTATTTCCACACGTCTAATCAAATGACACTACGGAAATTAGAAGGTTGCACGGCTACCAAAAAAAATCGCTAAATTTTGAAATTTTAGTAGGTTCTAAAAATGTTATCAAAATTATTGAAAACAAAAACCAATCAAGAACAGCCGTTTTATTTAGAATTATTAATTATTCATTTTTAATTATTCATTAAAAATTTGTAAAAACTTAGCCATAGTAGTCGGAAGCTATAGCTTCCGACAAAACTATTGCAACTTAATGCCGCCAAGCTGGAGCTTGGCGATACTTTAAACTCCAAATTACCGTACGGCTAAGTTTTTGCAAAAATTTTTAATTACAAAAATTTATTTCGGCATTTCAATAATTTCCACATCACTAATTTTTCCTTCGTGTACATTAAAACGAATAATCGTTTTTACGCTGTGCCAACCTTCCACGCCACAAGCACCTGGATTAATATGTATTAGGTCAAATTTGGGATCACGCATGATTTTTAAAATATGAGAGTGTCCTGTGATAAACAAACCTGGCGGTTTTTCTACAATATTTTTTTTCGCCCGAAGATTATATTTTCCAGGGTAACCGCCAATGTGGGTCATATATACATCAAGCCCTTCGCAATCGAAACGCAAGTCCAAAGGATACTCATATTGCACTGCTGTATTTTCATCTATGTTGCCATAAACAGCTCTAAATGGCTTAAA
>JANMGN010000263.1:0-7064 GCA_031374645.1 Chitinophagales bacterium
CATTTACAAACACTCCTAATTCTCCCTTAATTGGTTCAAATACATTTGTATCGTATTTTGCAAGCCAAAATAAAGCGCATCGCAAACAATAGCGTGACCAATAGAAACTTCGAGTAAACCTTCTATATTATTTTTGTAAAAACGAAGATTATCCAAGCTCAAATCATGTCCAGCATTTATGCCCAAATGACAATCACGTGCAATTTTTGCAGCTGCTACGTGCGGCGCAACTGCCTTATTTTTATCATTAAAAAAATCATGCGCATATTGACCCGTGTAAAATTCAATACGATCTGCGCCAACCTTTGCAGCACCTTCCACCATACGCTCTACTGGATCTACAAAAAGAGCAACTCGAATATTTTTTGACTTCAACTCAGCAATTGTTTCTTTCAAAAAAACAGCATGTTTTATTGTGTCCCAACCTTCGCTTGAAGTCAAAGCACCTGGCGGATCGGGTACAAGCGTAGCTTGTTTCGGGCGATTTTGCAAAACCAGTTCCATAAAATCAGGTGTCGGATAACCTTCTATGTTAAACTCCGTTGTATTCACGGACATCAGTGGCGCAATATCATCAAAACGAACATGACGCTGGTCAGGTCTTGGGTGTACCGTGATGCCTTGTGCGCCAAAACGTTCACAATCTTGCGCAACTTTTGTAAGCGTTGGTTGATTTTGTCCACGAGAATTGCGAATTAAAGCAATTTTATTGATATTTATACTTAATTTTGTACTCATCTTATACTTTTTAATTTTTATAACTTTATAAAATAAAGGCAAAGTTAAAAAATAAAAAACTAATTTGTTTTATTATTTGTTTAAAAAACTAATTGTTTATATCTTTGTAAAATTATTTGTTTAAAAAACTTTTTATACACGATGTTAAGAGAAAATTTTCCAGAAGTAGGCTCTGATTACCTTGGTGGTATTTCGGACGGTTGGGAATATAAAACTACTTTTTTGGGTAGTACGCTCGAACAAAGTCTGCAAATGGTCAATAGTTTTTTAGAAGAAGAAGGCTATGCGGATATTCCAATTCCTGCTAATGCCAAAGAGTTGCGTTTGTTTAAAAAAGTAGCTCGACCAACACAATTGGCGATGTTTCGAGAAACAGGCTATATACACAACCCTATTAAAATTCTTTTCCACCCAAATATCAAAATGAATAAAATGTTGATGCTACATATATATAATGAAAAGGCAGAACAACATCTTTTGCGTTTCCATGGAATTTTATAAAAATCAGAATGTTTTTTGTTAATAAACCTTAATTATACTTGTATTTTCAAATAAACAACAAGGCATGACGTTAAGTATTTTGACTAATAATTTAAAAATTCTATCTATGAATAAATTACTAATTTTTATCCTTTTTCTTTTGCCATATACTACCTTTGCACAAGGTTCTGCTAAGCAATACGAACCTGCTGGAACAGAAGAAGAATTTCAAAAAGATTATGAAGAGCGCATCAAAAAAGAGCGTTTGATGGGACGTTATATTCCCAAAGACATGAACGATGCTTTCGCTGTTATCAACACGATGATTGAAGATAAAGACAAAGACAAATTTAAAAATCTGAATGAACAAGATGCTTTGCGCAAATTATATTTTAGTTTTCATCGTTGGATTATAGTAAACTGGGGCTTTGAAGGAGGCTCACGATTTTCACATTATTTAAAAAATATTGGATTAAGCCATCCTGAAGATATGGCAACTTTTGTAGTAATCACTTATCATAGAAAGCTGAATAACAAGGATTTAGGAGTAAAAGATTTAGCTATTAAACTAAAAGAAGACCGTAAAAAACTGTACGAAACAACTCGTAAGCGAACTACTATCAGCGAAGAAATAATCAAAAAACCTAAAAATTAAATAGGCATATAGAAATAACCCAATAAGTACAAAAGCTACATCAAAACTTTATGGATTTTAAACTCGAACACACCGACCCAAAATCGAACGCACGAGCAGGTACAATTACAACCGACCACGGGACTATTCAAACACCGATTTTTATGCCAGTCGGAACAGCGGGAACGGTAAAGGCGGTACATCAGCAAGAACTCAAAGACGATATAAAAGCACAAATTATCCTTGGAAATACCTATCATTTGTACCTCCGACCAGGATTAGAAACTATCAGCGCAGCTGGTGGTTTGCACAAATTTAATGGTTGGAACAAGCCAATTTTGACGGATAGTGGTGGTTATCAAGTCTATTCATTGGCACATCGTAGAAAAATAACAGAAGAAGGTGTTACTTTTCAATCTCACATAGACGGTTCAAAACATTTTTTTAGTCCAGAAAAAGCAGTTGATGTGCAGCGTGTAATTGGCGCAGATATTATAATGGCTTTTGACGAATGTACGCCTTATCCTTGTGATTACAAATACGCAAAAAATTCGTTAGGGCTTACGCACCGTTGGCTCAAACGTTGTTGTGACCACTTTGATGCGACCGAAGGACATTACGGTTATAAACAAACATTTTTTCCGATTGTACAAGGTAGCACTTACGATGATTTACGCAAAGAATCTGCCGAAACAATCGCTTCTTTTAATCGAGAAGGCAATGCGATAGGCGGTCTTTCTGTCGGCGAACCAGCCGAAATGATGTACCAACATACAGATATTGTTTGTCAAATTTTACCAAAAGACAAGCCTCGTTATCTGATGGGCGTAGGTACTCCTGAAAATTTATTGGAATGTATTGCGCTCGGTGTTGATATGTTTGATTGTGTTTTACCTACCAGAAATGCACGACACGGCTTGATTTATACCACCGAAGGCATCGTGAACATTAAAAACATGAAGTGGAAAAATGATTTTTCCCCAATAGATGCTGGATGTCCTGCGCCGACAAGTCAATTTCATACGAAGGCGTATTTACGACACCTCATCCACTCTCAAGAACTATTAGGTTGTCAAATTGCAAGTATTCAAAACCTTAGTTTCTTTCTTTGGTTGGTTGGCGAAGCTCGAAAACATATTATTGCTGGCGATTTTGCTTCTTGGAAAACACAAATGCTCATAAAAGTAAAAACAAGATTATAAACGTTATTTCGTATTTAACCTTGACAGTGTCTAAAACTCTGTCAAGGTTTTTTAATCAAAAATAACGAAAAAATAGTATTTTAATACTTTTTTAAAGTAGATACCATTTTTTACAGTACCTTTGCAAAAGTATTGCGAGTATATTGCTTGTAATACTTTTTAACAATCATTATTAATAGTTTCATTTTAGAGGAATGTTGCAAAATATCCTTCACCTTTTACAGCGTAAAGCTGATTTTTGGAAAAAAAATGAGCGATAAAAAAACAATTCTGTTTTTTAACATGGCAAAAGATTTCAAAAAGAACAATTTTTCCAAAGAGCGTGCAAGATTAGAGCCACGCCCAAAATTCTACTCCTCCGTAGATAAATCCAATAAACCAGCATCAAAAAAACCTGGTACTGACTGGAAAGTTCGTCCAGACCGCAACGAAAGTAGCGACCGTCCAAGTCGTGAATGGAACAATGACAAATCTAAGTTTGGAGAAAAAAAAGATTTCGATCGCAAACCTTTGAGTGGTGGTCGAGAAAGTTTCAATGAACGTCCAAGACGGAATTTCAACGACGAAAAACCGAAATTCGGAGAAAAAAGAGAAGGAAGCGGTTACGATAAACCGAAATTCGGCGAGCGTAGCAATTTTGAGCGCAAACCTTTTGGCGGAGGTCGAGATAATAACGAGGAACGTCCGAAACGTAGTTTCAATACTGAAAAACCGAAATTTGGCGAGCGTAGTAATTTTGAGCGCAAACCTTTTGGCGGAGGTCGAGATAATAACGAAGAGCGTCCGAAACGTAGTTTCAACGATGAAAAACCAAAATTCGGCGAGCGTAGTAATTTTGAGCGCAAACCATTTGGCGGAAGTCGAGATAATAACGAGGAACGTCCGAAACGTAGTTTCAATACTGAAAAACCAAAATTCGGCGAGCGCAGTAATTTTGAGCGCAAACCTTTTGGCGGAAATCGAGATAATAACGAAGAGCGTCCGAAACGTAGTTTCAACGATGAAAAACCAAAATTTGGCGAGCGCAACAATTTTGAATCTAAGTTAGTTCCTAACAGTGACGATGCTCCAAAACGTAATTTTAGTGAAGAAAGACCAACTTATGGAGATAAATTTGCAGGGAAACCTCGCAAAAGACGTGAAGAAAAAGTAGAACACGATAAAGGACATTTTGAGCCAAAAATGCCACAAAACGAGCGACCCAAACGTGAATTTACAGAACGACCAAGAGAAGAAAGAGTAAGAGAAGAACGCAAGCCAAGTGAGAAATTTCAGCCTGTTATAGAAGTTGCCAAGAAAGTAGAAGAACCAGAAGATATGCGATTGAATAAATTCGTCGCATTATCGGGTATTGCTTCTCGTAGAGCAGCTGGCGAAATCATCAAAAATGGCGACGTTTTGGTAAATGACGTGGTTATAAAAGAGCCAGGTCACCGTCTATTGCCTACTGATGTTGTAACGCATAAAGGTAAAGTTTTAGTTATTGCATCGTCTTTGGTTTATATTATTATGAATAAACCCAAAGGCTATATTACGACTATGAGCGATGAACTTGACCGCAAAACAGTTATGGATTTGATAGACCAAGATATGTCGGAACGTATTTATCCTGTCGGGAGGCTTGACCGTGATACATCTGGTTTACTTTTGTTCACAAATGATGGCGATATGGCTAAAAAAATGACGCATCCGAGCCATCGTGTAAAAAAATTGTATCATGCGACTTTGGATAAACCAATTTCAAAACGTGATATAGACAGCATTGCACAAGGACTTGAATTAGAAGACGGAAAAGCTGTAGTTGATGGCATTAGCATCATTGATGGCTCAGATAAACGAGAAGTTGGTATCGAAATTCACATCGGAAAAAATAGAATTGTTCGTCGTATTTTTGAACATTTGGGTTATTCAGTAGAAAAATTAGACCGTGTTTATTATGGTGGATTGACTAAAAAAGATTTACCTCGTGGTCGTTACCGTCATCTTACAGAAAGAGAAGTGATTATGTTAAGGCATTTTGCTTAAATCAATAATAATTGGGAGTTATCCACAAATTTTAAAAGCGTTATCAACATCTATTCAAAACATGTTGATAACGCTTTTTTTATTGAAAGATAAACCATTACTGTACAAAATTAAAACACCATTTTAATAAAATTCGTAAAATTAGTGCCTAAATAAAATCTCTACGTCATTAGGCTAAAATAGTTAGATTTTTTGAAGGGAAATCATTGTAAAAATAATACAAGTAACTTCCTTTTAGTCAAATCTTTATCTTATTTTTACCACAAAAAAATATCAATTATTTCTACTTAAAAATTATGTAATAAAACTTCTTTTATTCGTTTACTCATTTTATCAGAAACACAAAATACAATTATGGAAACTTACGGAAAAGTATTACTCGTAGCTTCGCCTCTTTTTTTACTTTTGATTTTCCTCGAAATGGCTTGGGGACATTACAAAGGCGTGAATAAAATGCGCCTGATGGACATAATATCAAGTCTTAGTTCGGGCGTGACCAACTCTGTAAAAGACGTGATTGGTTTGAGTATTTCTATCGTTTCTTACGGATGGTTATTAGAACATTTTGCTTTATTTAGCATACAAAATACTGTTTTTAATGCTGCTATAGTATTTATTGTCCTTGATTTCAAAGGATATTGGGTACATCGTTGGTCACATAAAATAAATTTTTTCTGGAATAAACACGCTATTCATCACAGTAGCGAAGACTTTAATTTGGCTTGTGCATTACGTCAGTCCATTTCCCATTTTGTAGATTTATTCTTTTTCTTCCTTATTCCAGCTGCGCTTTTAGGTGTACCAAAAACCATTATTGAAATTATAGCGCCTTTGCATCTCTTTGTTCAGTTTTGGTATCATACCGAACTGATTAATAAGATGGGATTTTTAGAAAAAATACTCGTTACGCCATCTCATCATAGAGTTCATCACGCTGTGAATGTGGAGTATATAGATAAAAATTTGAGTGAAGTTTTTATTGTTTGGGATAAGTTATTTGGTACTTTTCAAAAAGAACGTCCTGATGTACCGCCTGTTTATGGTATTTCTCGACCTGCTCAAACATGGAATCCTATAAAAATAAATTTTCAACATTTTGCACTAATGTTAAATGATGCAATACGCACGAAAAATTGGAAAGATAAATTTCAAATTTGGTGGAAACCGACAGGTTGGCGACCTGCTGATGTTGAAGAAATATACCCCGTAGCGAAAATTGAAGATGTTTACACGTATGAAAAATACTATCCTAAAAACTCAAATGTCCTTGCTATTTGGTCTGCTACACAGTTGGGAATAACGCTTCTACTGGTCAGCTTTTTTTATGCTACGGTTGCTCAAATTGGCGTACCAAATATTTTTCTCTATGGTATTTTTATCTTTTTGTCAGTGTATAGTTTTACGGAGTTAATGGATAGAAATTCAAATGCTTTTTATTTTGAAATTATAAAAAATATTTTTGGTCTGTACCTAATTTATAGCTTGGGTTCTTGGTTCGAGATTGATAAAATAATTCCTTTTGGCACATACCTTGTTGTGTTTTATTTTTTTATTTCAACCATTACAGTAGTCTATTTTTCTTTTGTAGAAATCACAAATACAGCAGAAAAAATCTCGTAATTATTTAGTAAATTTCTTTTTATGGCGTCAAAAATATAAAATATATAAATAGATGTTTATATTTGCCAACACTTAAGCATTAAATGAAGTATGGATATCGAAAAAAATAAAAACGAAGATGCCATGAAGCTACTTGTAGCTCGTATGGAACAAAGATTACAGCAAATCTATCTTGGTGGTGGCAAAAATAAGCTCGAAAAACAACGTTCGGAAGGCAAAATGACTGCCCGAGAACGTATCGAATATCTACGAGACAAGGATAAACCTGTGATAGAAATAGGTGCATTCGCTGGTTACGGAATGTACGAAGAACATGGTGGCTGCCCAGCAGGTGGAGTAGCGATTGTAATTGCTTATGTACGTGG
>JANMGN010000271.1:0-3681 GCA_031374645.1 Chitinophagales bacterium
AGCGCAATAAATCTATTCCGCCAAAATCATGGATGAACCAAAAAATACCACTATATCCTAAAAAGTATAGTGGTATTTTTTATTATTCAAAATTTATTTTGTAATTTTACGTTACATATATATAGTATCAAAAAATCCAAAACGTATTAGCCTAATAACCAATAACTTACAAGTAAGAAAATGAAATATCTTTTTGAGATATTTAGCCCAACTAACTCCTTATAATACTTGTAATACTTAAGATTTTGCAAAAAAAACTACATTATATTTTCCAAAAACTCGCTTTTTTATTCCTTGTTTTGATGTCGTTCAAAGCAATTGCACAGCCTTGTAGCTGCGTCAATTGTCCCAAAGATATTGTCGATAATGACACTATTCAGATGCCGATTCAGGTCAACGGAGCTGTAAAAAATAACTTAGCCACTGCGGGACAAGGCGTTTGTAGAGTTTGCATTACGTTCAAACATGATTTTGTGAGCGACCTACAAGTCGAATTAGAATCTCCATCTGGTCAAAAAATTCTCCTGATTGCGCCTATCAGCCAAACAGGTTTTACGTTGGGCGCATATTGGAATATTTGTTTTGTACCTTGCGCTCAAACCGCTACGCCTGACGCTGGTTTTCCAGCGCAATGGACAAACGGAAATTGGGCCAATTTGGGACAATATAAAGGTACTTATTATCCATATTCTGGCTGTTTAGAAAATTTTAACACAGGAACAGTCAATGGTACATGGAAACTAATTGTCAAAGATGGCGACCCTAATTATACTGGACAAATCATCAATTGGGGCATCACTTTTTGTGACCCAAATGGCTTAGATTGCCTCACTTGTATCGCAAATGCAGGCGATTATTCCAAAATACCTGCGGTAACGGCTTGTAAAGGAGATAATAAACTGATTTTTACCCCAATTCCTACTTATACTACGAACTCTCCTGCGCCACCTGCCAATCTTTATTCTTTTACAAATGTAATTACAAAAAACGGAATCGTAGTTGCTTACCAAAATCCTGTGAACCTAAGTACCTATCCGTCAGGCGTTTATGATGTTTGTGGTTTATCTTATTTGACTGCCGATGCGCCAAAATTACCTGCCGCAAACGGAACTTTGACGCTTGTACAGCTTAAAGCTTTGATGTCTGGAACAAAGCCAATGATTTGTGGAAAATTCTCAAAAGGCTGCATTCCTGTAACGATAAATCCTTTGTCTGCGCCAGTTTTTATAGATACAACCGTTTGTAAAAAACTCAAATTTGACACGATAACTTACACACAATCAGGTTTTTATACCATAAAATTAAAAGCTAAAAATACCTGTGATAGCATTGTTTACTTGAATTTGACGGTCGTGAAACCAGTTCAAAAAGATACTTTTGCAACAGTTTGTCAAGGACTTTATTTCAAAGTTGGAACAAAATTATACGGCAAAACAGGTATTTATAAAGATACTTTGGTGTCGGAAAAAACAGGTTGTGATAGCTTATTAACTTTGTTTTTGACGGTCAAAAGTCCGCCTATTACCAACCTTCCAAAAACCATTTGTCAAGGCGAAAAAGTCGCTATTGGCAAAAAAATATACAGTATTGCAGGGCTTTATAAAGACACCTTGCAAAATGCTTTGGGTTGTGATAGTATTGTAAATTTGGATTTGAAAGTAAAAGCGAAATCATTTTCAAAAAATAATATAACTATTTGTAATAAAGCGAGTTATATATTTGGAAATAAAATTTTGACACAATCTGGCGTTTATCAAGATACTATAAAAGGCGGAAATAAAGTAGGTTGTGATAGTATCATAATCCTGGATTTGACGGTTTTGCCAGCTTACAGAGATACTTTTTTTGTAGATATTTGTCAAGGAGATGTATGGAAAGTTGGTACAAATTCTTACACACAAACAGGCAATTATTTTGACCTTTTGAAAACAAAAACGACAGCTTGTGACAGCTCAGTTTGGACTTTTTTGAAAGTGAGTACCAAAATTGTAAAAAATCTTACGATAGACATTTGCGAAGGCTCTTTTTTTACTTTTGATGCTAAAAATTTAGATAAAACAGGCGTTTATTTAGCTCAAAATAAATCAAAAAATGGCTGCGATAGTACCACAAATTTAACGCTCACGGCACACAAAAATCCAGTTATCGCACAACTCAATAAGACAATTTGCTTCAACGATACGCTATTTTTAGGGCAGAATACGAAATACTTTCAGACGGGAATTTTTCAGCTAAATGCCAAAACAAAATACGGTTGCGATAGCGTTTTAAATATTAATTTGACTGTTTTAAATGAAAATAAAAAAACGATACAAAAAGTAATTTGCGAAGATGAATGTGAACAAATTGGAAGCGTAAAATATTGCAAATCAGGTATTTATACAGATACGTTGAAGTCAATACAATACGGTTGCGATAGTATTGTGACCTTGGATTTGACTGTAAAACCAAAATTTAAAACCAATATTGATACCTCGCTTTGTTTTGGTTTTTCTATAAAAATAGGCAATACTACTTTTAATAAAACAGGTATTTTTAATGTGAAATTGCAAGCTAAAAACGGCTGTGATAGTATTGTAAATTTGAATTTAAAAATACGAAATAAAATAGAAACAATTCTCACAAAAACCATTTGTACGAATAGCTTTTATCAAATAGGAAATAAAAAATATTCACTCGCTGGCGAATATATTGATACGTTAAAAAATAGTATTGGTTGTGACAGTATAATAAAGCTAAAATTAGATGTTTTATCACAAATTAAAGTTAGTTTAAAAGAAAAAATTTGCTCGGGAGAGAACTTCAAAATAGGCATAAATTCATACAACAAAACAGGCATTTACAAAGATACATTAATCGCTTTTGGCGGCTGCGATAGTATTGTTACATTAAATTTGACCGTTAATACCAAGAGTGATTCGAGTTTTACAAAATCTATTTGCGAAGGCGAATGTATCAACATTGGAAATTCAAAATACTGTAAATCAGGTGTTTATAAAGATATTCTTAAAAACAAGAACAATTGTGATAGTGTTATTATGCTCGATTTGGAAGTAAAGAAAAAACCTTTCAAAGATTTGACTTTAAAAATCTGCGAAGGCGATACCGTGAAAATTGGGAAGCTAAAAAAATACTACGAAGCAGGTATTTACAATGATACGCTAATAGCCCAAAATGGCTGCGATAGTATAATTATTTTAGACCTTTTTGTGACACCTAAAAAATATACACTTATAAATGAAACGCTCTGCTTCGGAAAAAGTGTAACAATCAACGGAAATATTTACAATACAAGCGGTACTTTTACAGATGTTCTAAAAAGTAAAAAAACAGGTTGCGATAGTATTTTAAACATCACAATAAATGTTTTGCCAGAAAATAAAAAAAGCGAAAACAAAGTAATATGTAAAGGAAATACATACTTAGGACAAACACAATCAGGTACTTACGATGTAAAAACTAAATCTTTGCTTACGGGTTGCGATAGTGTTTATACTTTTATACTTGAGGTAAAAGATAGTTTTGTTGTCAAAAAAAGTGAACTTTTATGCTTTGGGAAAAGCTATAAATTAGGCGATTCTACGTTCACAAAAACAGGGATTTATCGCTACGTTTTTAAGTCAAAAGACGGTTGCGACAGCATTGTTTACTTGGATTTGACAGCAGCGACTTGCGAGTTTG
>JANMGN010000275.1:0-3773 GCA_031374645.1 Chitinophagales bacterium
CTAGTGGGCTTCCAACCAATTTAGACCTTCTCCGATGCCGACTTCTATGGGAACTTTCAAGCCAGGGATAGCTGTTTTCATTCCGTTTTCGATTAAGATTTTTATAAAAAGATATTTAATTAACTAAATTTTTTAACAATGCCTACTATTAATCAGTTAGTACGTAAGGGTCGCGAGGTAATCGTGGAGAAAAGTAAGTCACGTGCGTTGGAATCAAGTCCACAACGCCGTGGTGTATGTACACGTGTATATACAACTACTCCTAAGAAACCAAACTCCGCTTTGCGTAAAGTTGCCAAAGTTCGTTTAACCAACGGCTTTGAGGTTATTTGTTACATCCCAGGAGAAGGTCACAATCTTCAAGAGCACTCTATCGTATTAGTACGTGGAGGTCGTGTGAAAGACTTACCAGGTGTACGTTATACAATCGTTCGTGGTGCGCTGGATACAGCCGGTGTGAATGGTCGTAAAAAATCACGTTCTAAATACGGAACGAAGAAAAAAGCAGCTGTTGTGGTTGCAAAAGGTGGTAAGAAGAAATAATTTGAGAAGATAAAAATTTTCAAACTATTAAGATACATTCTTAATAACCTACACATTAATCAACATTTTTCATTAATTTGAGTATTCTGATAAAGTAAAAAATTAGAAATTCTAACTTTTTATTTTTTAGGAGAAGATCGGCGCAAAGAATGTATATCTGCAAACTTAGTACCTAATCGTCAAACGAAATAACTTTTATCAAAGTTAATAGTAGGCATTGGACTTATATCAGATATACGATTGGCGATTAAAAAAATCTAAATCAATTAGCAATGAGAAAAGCTAAACCGAAACCGCGGTTTCTTGCGGAAGACCCGCGCTACAACGACCCATTAGTAACACAATTTGTGAATAACCTAATGTGGGATGGTAAAAAAAGTATCGCTTTTGATATTTTTTACTCAGCTCTTGACCTTATCAAGCAACGTGGAAGTGAAGATCCACACGCAGTTTGGAAAAAAGCATTGAATAATGCGATGCCTCAGGTTGAGGTACGTAGCCGCCGTATTGGTGGTGCTAACTTTCAAATCCCTACCGAAATTCCTCCTCGTCGTAAAATTACGACTGGTATGAAATGGATTATCATTTATGCTCGTAAGCGTAGTGGTAAGGGTATGATTGAAAAATTAGCAGCTGAAATTTCAGCAGCAAGCAAAGGCGAAGGCGCAGCAGTAAAAAAGAAAGAAGATACGCACCGTATGGCAGAAGCAAACAAGGCTTTTGCTCACTTCAAGGCGAGATAATTTCTTATTTTACTTCTTGTAAATATAAAAACCGCAGTACAAACTATTTGTGCTGCGGTTTTTTTGTTATCTTTGGGCAATATTTTGATTATATATCACAAAAACAATCAATATTACCATGTTTGCAGAATTTACAGCGACCAACAAAAATCAATGGTTGGCACAAATAGAAAAAGATTTAAAAGGCAAACCTTTTGATGATATTCGCTGGCATTTGGGCGAAGAGTTTGTCATAGAACCCTTTTACCATCAAGAAGATAGACCAGTGAAAAATGTAGGTTTTTCGACCGATAACAATTGGGATATTTGTGAAACGATTGAGATCGAAAACGAAGACTACAAAGCAGCAAATCGTCTGGCGCTCGATGCGCTCGTGGGCGGTGCAAATGCGTTGAATTTTGTTATTTCAAATAATACTTCATTGGCTGAAATGGAAATTTTATTACAAAATATAGAACTTTCCTACATCGCTACACACTTTTTTTTTACGGGAAAAAAGACCCGTTTAGCACAAAAAAAATTAGAACATTTTTATACTATTGCTACAAAAAAAGGCGAAAATACAGCAATTCTAAGAGGTTCTTTGCATATTGCACCTTTGGGTAATCCTCCGAATTGGGCGAATATGCACGCTATGGTAACTTGGATAAATCAATATTTGCCCAGCTTCAAAGCGATAACTGTAAATGCTTGTAGTTTTCATACCGAACCTGAATATGTGGCTGATGAATTGGCAAAAACTATTGCGCTGGCAAACGATTTTTTGTCAGAACTTTCAGAGCGAGGAATGTCCGTAGAAAGTATCAATAACACCTTACAATTCACGATTTCGATAGATAAAAGTTATTTTATCAATATAGCGAAAATTCGGGCATTGAAATTGCTTTACCTAAATATATTGAAAGCGTATCAGTTAGAAAATACTGTTTTGCCACCTATTTTTGCCAATTTTGCGTCATTAAGTTTTGATGAAAATGTAAATACCAATATGATTCGGGCGACAACAATGGCACTTTCTGCCGCAAATGCTGGTGTACAAACACTTGATGTTTTGCCATCTGACGATAAAAATTCGCCTTTTGGAAGAAGAATTGCTCGAAATGTACAGCATTTGTTAAAAATGGAAAGCTACATAGATAAAGTAAGCGATCCTTCGGCTGGTAGTTATTACATAGAGCAATTGACCGAAAAAATAGCAACAAAAACTTGGGAAAAATGGACAAACAGTTTTTCCTAAACTCATTCTTTAACATGAAATTTTTTACTTACACCATTTTATTTTTATTTGCTTTTTCTAATCCTTTAAAAGCACAACGCCACAAACGTTTCACTTATTTTGGCATCGAAATAGGTGCTGCAAATAGTATTTTTAAGGTAGAAGACGCTGGAAAAGAGTTGTATTCTAAACAAAATTTCCAAAATCCTTGTCGAGGCGTTTTCTTAGAGCAAGAAATAGACTATATTTGGTCATTTAGTACGGGTATTTATTTTTCAAAACAAAAAATAGATTTCCGCTTTCGTAGAGATGGTGGCGGTTATAGCGATGCTTTTGAACCTATCCGTTTGATAGAAATTCCCTTACAAATTCGTGCAAATATTCCTCTCACTTATGGTACGCCTGAGGTTCGTCTTACGCCTTTGTTCGGTACACGTTTTGTATTTAATCAAAGTAAAGATAAAGAAGAAGTCCGTGGACGAATTGCTCCAGATTTGAGCGATAATTATTCAGGAACGCTTCGTCGTGACATGAAAAATGTCTATATTTTAGCCGAAGGTGGACTTAATCTTGATATGATGTTTGCACAAGGTCTGATTTTGTCTTTTGGCTCGTCTTATTCCAAAGGATTTTCCAAAATTATGCAAGCGGATTTGAGTTATTCTATTGCAAAAAATCCTTACAGAGGCTCGGTAAGTTCTACTGGCGACAATATTAATATTCATTTGTCGGTAAAATACCCCGTAAGTCGCTTTTGGAGAAAAAGCTTTGCACCAAAAAAAACGAAAAAGTAAATCTAACTCACTTATTAAAAAATTAAAATTTAGTAAATATATAAAATATTGTTTTGCAGAGTTTTAAAAATAAAATTTTTTTGTATGTAAAAATAAAATAATTTTTTTTGCTTCTAAAAAAATACCAAGTGTTTTTAGCTTTTCTATATTAAAATTCCCTCCATACATTTTTTTCAAAAAATATTCGTAAAAACTTGACAAAGCACCTTGTACATCCTTAACTTTGAATATCTTTGCGTTTTCAAAAAAAGAAGTAGGATTTATGAGGCACAAACTGATTGTTGTAGCTGCGCCATCGGGTGCAGGAAAAACCACTATTGTCAAACATTTATTAGCAACATATAGCGATTTGGCTTTTTCTGTTTCGGCTGCAACACGTGAACAACGGGCGCATGAAATTAATGGAAAAGACTATTATTTTTTGTCCTCAGAAGAGTTCAAAGCGAAAATCGCTTGTGAGCCAAGTTGTTTAGTTTG
>JANMGN010000277.1:0-21001 GCA_031374645.1 Chitinophagales bacterium
GCGTACCCTTGCGGTCGCCCAAACAAGCGAAGCGCAGTTTAAAAATTATAAAAACATGAAAATCATCATTAGCGGCGGCGGCACAGGCGGACACATTTTTCCAGCCATAGCCATAGCCGACGCAATCAAAACGAAAAACCCTTCTGCCGAAATCCTTTTTGTAGGAGCAGAAGGTAAAATGGAAATGGAACGAGTTCCGAAGGCGGGTTATGAAATTATAGGATTGCCAGTTGCAGGATTTCAACGGAGTTTAAGTTTTGAAAATATCAAAAGAAATTTGATTTTTCCTTTTAAGTTGATAAAAAGTTTACTAAAAGCAAGAAAAATCGTCAAAGATTTCAAACCAGATGCGGTAGTCGGAGTAGGCGGATATGCAAGCGGACCAATTTTACGTGTTGCCATGAGTTTAGGTATAAAAGGACTTATCCAAGAACAAAACTCTTACGCTGGTGTTACGAACAAATTATTGGGCAAAAATGTAGAAAAAATTTGTGTTGCTTACGATAATATGGAGCGTTTTTTTCCAATGCAAAAACTAGTTTTTACAGGAAATCCAGTACGTAGAGATGTTTGGGATAATAAAATCACAGCAAAAGAAGCAAGAGCGTTTTACGGTTTAGATGAAAATAAAAAAACAATTGTACTCATAGGTGGTTCGCTCGGAGCAAGGACAATGAACCAAGCCATGCGAGATAATTTTGAAACTATAAAGGAAAACGACGACATACAAATCCTTTGGCAATGTGGAAAAATCTACATAGAAGAATACGAAAAAACAGAAACGGCACTTTTGCCTAATGTGAAAATAACGGCTTTTTTAGAAAAAATGGATATGGCGTACGCTGCCGCAGACCTCGTAATTAGTAGGGCAGGAGCGTTGTCTATTTCAGAAATTTGTGCAATTGGAAAAGCATCGGTTCTTGTGCCTTCACCAAATGTTTCCGAAGACCATCAGACTAAAAATGCGATGTCGCTTGTGAATAAAAATGCTGCAATTATGGTAAAAGACAGCGATGCCAAGTATAATATGATAAAAACTGCCATTCAATTGGTCAATAATGAGCAATTAAGTGGTAATTTGAGCGCAAATGCTAAAAGTTTAGGAAAACCAAATGCTGCAAACGATATAGCAGAGGAAATTTTTAAACTAAGTAAATAAAATTCCGTAGGAATGACCGATATAGTAGCCAGAGGTTTTAACCGCTGGAAAATAAAAATGCAATCGCAATAATTCCGTAGGAATGACCGATATGGTAGCCAGTGGTTTTAACCACTGGAAAAATATAGTAGCCAGAGGTTTTGACCATTGGGAAAATAATAGCCCATGATTTTAATCATGGGAACGTTGAATTTGGAAATAATAACAAAATGAATTTAAAAGACATAAAAAAAGTATATTTTGTAGGAATTGGAGGAATTGGAATGTCCGCTATTGCGAGATATTTCCATGAACGTGATGTAGAAGTTCACGGCTACGACAAAACAAGTACCGTTTTGACCCGAAACTTAGAAGCCGAAGGCATCAAAATTCACTATGAAGACAATACTAAATTGATACCCGAAGATATAGATTTAGTCATTTGGACACCTGCGATAAAAGATTTAAAAGAGTTAGAATTTTTCAAAAAAAGCAATATTCCACTCAAAAAACGAGCAGAAGTCCTTGGAATCATTAGTCAAGGCATGAAATGTGTCGCAATAGGAGGTACACACGGCAAAACTACAACAAGCGCATTGACAGCACATTTACTCAAAGTGGGAGAACTCGATAATGTCGCATTATTGGGCGGAATTGCTGAAAATTATAAGTCGAATTACATCTCAGGAAAAGGAGAATGGGTAGTCGTGGAAGCAGACGAATTTGACAGAAGTTTTTTGTGGCTGCATCCTGACATCGCAGTAGTAACGAGTATGGACGCTGACCATTTGGATATATACGGAACGGACGAGGAGATAAAAAAATCTTTTCATCAGTTTGCAAACCAAACTAAAATAGGAGGAGTTGTTTTTACAAAACCAGAATTGCCATTAAGCATTGACAATCAAGGCGTTAGAAAAATAACGTATAATGTTTCGTTGGAGGAAAAAAGTAAATCAAAGTCAAAATCTATCGAAACTGTACCAAAAGCAGCATTTTTTAGTAAAAATCTAAGAAGTAAAAACGGTTTTTTCGCCTTCGATTTTTATTCGCCAACACGTAAAATTCTAAATTTAGAATATACACAGCCAGGCATACACAACGTTGAAAATGCAACCGTAGCAGTAGCAATTGCCTTAGAATTAGGCATTTCGGAAGAAAAAATCAGAGAAGGATTACAGACTTTCAAAGGGATAAAACGCCGTTTTGATTTTGTCGTAAAAAATGAAAGTGTAGTTTACATAGACGATTATGCACATCATCCGACCGAACTAAACGCAGCAATTGCCTCAGCTCGAATGTTGTATCCGAAAAAGAGAATTTTAGGTATTTTTCAACCACATTTGTACTCTCGAACCAATGATTTTCAAGACGGTTTTGCCGCTTCGTTAGACCAATTGGACGAGATTTTGCTCATGGATATTTATCCTGCACGTGAGTTGCCGATGGAAGGAGTTACTTCTAAAATTATTTTTGACAAAATGCAAAATCCTAATAAACAACAAGTTACAAAAGAAAATCTTTTAGAAATTTTGAAATCTTGTAAATATGATGTTATTTTGACGCTCGGAGCAGGAGATATAGATTTATTCGTGAAGCCAATTGCTGATTTTTTAATGAATAATTAAAAATGAATAATTAAAAATTTGAAAATACAAGGAAAATACATACGTATCGCTTGGGTATCATTTATTGTACTCACGATTGTGTTGCTTTTAGCGGCAGTAGCCCGACGTAAAAATAGTCAAATAAAAGAACTAAACGTAGCCATAAAAAAATCAGATGATTTAGAAAATATGGTTTCGGAAGTTCATGTAAAAGATTTGATAACGAAGGCATTTGGCTCAAATCTTATCAATTCGCAAATTGAGGACTTAGATATTGGGCGCATTGAGCAAGCTATCGAACTCGACCCAGCGGTTGCAAAAGCTGATGTTTATTTAGATGCTAAAAATCATTTACAAATAAATATCAAACAGCGTGAGCCTATTTTACGTGTTCGGGACAACAACGGAGGCGATTATTACTTAGATGCGAAAGCTAAAAAATTCCCTTGGTCAAAAGAATTTACACCAAGAGTTTTGGTCGCAACAGGCAATATTCCAGTATATCAAGAAGATTTTCAAGAAAAAGAGCGTTCTACATTAAAAGATTTAGTAATTTTGACACATTTTATTCAAGAAAACGAATTTTGGAACACTTTTGTACAGCAAATATACGTAACAGACAAAGGCGAGTTTATTTTAGTACCTTTGGTCGGAAGCCACAAAATTTTATTTGGCAACGCCGAAGACATTGAAAGCAAGTTCACGAAATTAGAAACATTTTACAAAGAAGCGTTGCCATACAAAGGTTGGAACGAATACGACGTAGTAGATGTCCGTTTCAAAGGACAAGTTATAGGTCGAAAATAATCTAAGATGGCTGTCACACGAAGTTTGGCTGTCATCGTAATTATCAATAAAATCCAAAAAGTAAAACATACAAAATAAAATTAATCTTACCACAAGTTCAAAATAATTCTTTGGAGGAAGAAGAGCAGAGCTTTTGAAAAGATTGTAGAGAAAACAATATGCAAGAATTCAACCAAAATCAGCACAATGACATTGTAGCGGCACTTGACATAGGCACTACAAAAGTCTGCGCCATTGTTGGGCGCAAAAACGAACACGGTAAAATCGATATTCTCGGTGTAGGCAAAGTCGAGAGCGAAGGCGTTATGCGTGGCGTAGTTACCAACATCGAAAAAACGGTAAATGCCATTCGTGAAGCAGTGAGTATTGCAGAACGAGCATCTGGTTTTCCTGTAAAAGTAGTCCACGTTGGCATCGCTGGGCAGCACATCAAAAGTCTGCAACACAGAGGTATTTTGATGCGTGACAACAATCATACTGAAATCAGTCAGCGAGATATTGATCGATTGATTAGCGATATGTATAAGTTGGTTTTGCCGCCAGGCGATAAAATTATACACGTCATTCCGCAAGAATATACGGTGGACAATGAGGCAGGTATTACCGACCCAATCGGTATGTCTGGCGTACGTTTGGAAGCCAATTTTCATATTATTACAGGACAAATCACTGCATCTAACAACATTTATCGTTGTGTAGAACGTTGCGGATTGAAAGTTGCAGGTCTTACACTCGAGCCTATTGCATCAGCTTTGGCAGTACTTTCGCAAGAAGAAAAAGAAGCAGGTGTTGCATTGGTGGACATCGGTGGAGGTACTACCGACATCACGATTTTTCACGAAGGCATTATTCGTCACACGGCTGTTATTCCTTTTGGCGGTAATGTGATTACAAAAGATGTAAAAGATGGTTGTACCGTGATGCAACAACAAGCCGAAAAACTCAAAGTAAAGTTCGGGTCTGCCTTAGCGGAAGAAGTTTTTGACAATAGAATTATCACAATTCCAGGATTGAGTGGTCGGGAACACAAGGAGATTTCGGAAAAAAATCTCGCTTTGATTATCCAAGCACGTTTGGAGGAAATTTTAGACTATGTACTTTGGGAAATTCGTAGAAGTGGTTTTGACCGTCAGCTCGTTGGAGGAATTGTACTCACAGGCGGAGGTTCGTTAATGCGTGATATTGATAAATTATCCGAATTTCATACTGGACTTTTGACCCGTATCGGTATTCCAATAGAGCATTTGGCGCACGGATATGCAGAGCAAGTATGTAGCCCAATCTTTGCGACAGGTATCGGACTTTTGATGAAAGCGACAGAAGAAATCAAAAATTCGTCAGAAAAATTTGTGCCTAATTCTGAGCCAACGGTCGCAGATAGTAAGGTAGAGGAAGTTGAGCCAACTGCAACGGTAGAAGAAGAAGAAACGAAAAGTAGAGAAGGTTGGTTAAATAATGTTTTCAAAAAGACAAAAGAATGGTTCGAAGCAGAACCAGACAGTGAATTTTAATTTTATTTATACTAAAAAAATAATTGTTTTAATAATTCAAAATCAACACGTTACAAAAAAATGTAAATCATATAAGATTAATACATTTGCAGTTATAAATGTTGGAAAAAAAATTATTAAAAAAACTTGATTTGTTGCACCAAATGTTTTACATTTGTACTCTAAATCAATTAGTTAGATACAAAAACATCTAACGGAGTGTCAAAAAAGATAACAGGTAAACAATCATTTTACACACTTCTTTCTTTATTTTCAAAAAAAATTAGTCAGCCCTTACTTACGTCTGGCTCATTCAGTAATTTGTATGCAAAACAAACGCTAATTCTAAGTCTTCTTTGGGGCTTCAGTTTTATGTATTTATTTGTGAACTTCAATTTTTAAGGCTTATGATATTCGATTTACCAAAAGGAGAAGAAAAAAACATCATACTCGTAATCGGAGTAGGTGGCGGTGGCAGCAATGCGGTGAACTATATGTACAAAAATGGTATCACAGGTGTCGATTTTATGATATGCAATACGGATAAACAGGCTCTTGAGAAAAGCCCGATTCCGTTCAAAACACAACTTGGTCCTCAGCTTACAGAAGGCTTAGGTGCTGGTTCTACGCCCGAAAAAGGCAAACAAGCCTGCATAGAAAGCCTCGAAGATGTAAAAGCAAAACTTTCTGATGGATATAAAATGATTTTTATTGCAGCAGGCATGGGCGGTGGTACAGGTACTGGCGCAGCTCCTATTATTGCAAAAATTTCTAAAGAATTAGGACTGCTAACCGTAGGAATTGTAACTACTCCTTTTAATTTTGAAGGAAAAAAACGGGTTACACAAGGTTTTGACGGTATCGATGATTTACGTAAAAATGTAGATACTTTAATCGTAGTTTCTAACGATAAATTACGTGATATTCATGGAAATATGGGTATTTCTGACGCTTTCAAACAAGCAGATAATATCTTGGCAACAGCGGCAAAAGGTATCTCTGAAATCATCACTGTTCCAGGTTATGTGAATGTGGATTTTGCTGATGTGGATAGAGTTATGCGTAACTCTGGTGTAGCTATTATGGGTATCGCAAACGCAGAAGGCGAAGGAAGAGCCTTAAAAGCGATAGATGAAGCCTTAAATTCGCCTTTATTGGAAGAAAATAACATCGCTGGTGCAAAAAATATCTTGGTCAATATCTCTTATGGAAAAAAAGAGGCAACAATGGACGAAATATTTACCATCACGAACTTCGTACAAGAAGAAGCAGGCGACGCCAATCTAATTTGGGGTAACTGCCACGATGAAGGTTTGGAAGATAGAATTTCTGTAACAGTAATCGCTACTGGTTTTGAAGCAACTGGCAACAATGGTAGCTCGGCATACAGCCAAGCAAACAGCAGCCCTTTGCGCAACGTGATAGGCTTAGATGACGATGAAAAAAAAACGCCAGCACGGACGACTTCTCTATACGATATAGGAACTCGCCCTGGCGATAATGCGCACGTTATCGACTTCGAATCACCTCGTACTTTCAATAGTGCTACGAATTTTGAGCGTTACCAACGCAATCATTACGTAAAGCAAGACCCATTTGTGAAAGCAAATACGGAGCATAAAGTAGAAGACGATCGTCGCAAAAAGTTGATGCAAGAAGCAACCCTTCGCAGAGAGCGTTTGCGTCAAATGAATGTGAAAACAAATACACCACAAAATATAGCAGATTTGGAAAGCGAGCCTGCATATATGCGTCGTGGTTACAACCTTGATAATGTGCAACATTCTTCTGAGCCAACTATTTCTCGTTGGTCAATTTCAGAAGATTCAGAGCCGCAAATCAAGCAAAATAACACTTATCTTCATGATAATATAGACTAATTTTAGTCTTCAGTAAAAATTTTTTCATGCGAACAAGTAAAAAAGTCCAACACCATATTTTGGTGCTTGGGCTTTTTTTATAGCTTTTTTTAGGGAAATTAATAAGTATAATCTTTACTCAGATGTAATTTTCTTTTAATTAAAAAATAATAACTTATATATTCAAATTACCTCAAAATATTTCGTAGTATTTAGAAAACTACTTTACTTTTTTTTCGTAAATGATAAGTAATTCTACTTTGACACTCTGTACAGTAGCTCCAAGCTCCAGCTTGGAGCAGCCATGAAAATGGCTAACGGGGAATTGAGCCAAGCTGGAGCTTGGCTCTACAACGTAGCAAAAAATCAGAGTGCCAAAGTAGAAGTAACGAGGCGTATAGAAATAATCGGAAATTTTTTTTAGTGTAGTAATCCGTTGCTATCTTTTTTTAATCGGTTAATTGTGTACTGTATTAAGAACCGTAGGTTCGGAATTTTGGTAGTGGTGGGTTTTAACCCACCGTTAGATAGTAAAAAATGGTTTTGAGTGCCTTAGGTACGATAGATTTTAGCCTAAAAAATGAATTAATGAGTAGCAACAGATTTGCTACACTAAGATAAAATTTAGTCAATAACACAATTTTATGCGCATAAATAAGCTCAATATAAAAAATATAAACTCTTTGCAAGGCGAAATTGCGATAGATTTTGAAGCAGCTCCACTCAAAAACAGTGGTATTTTTGCTATTGTAGGCGATACGGGTGCAGGAAAAACGACGATTTTAGATGCGATTACATTGGCGTTGTACGGAGAAGTTCCTCGTAAAACGGACGTGACCGAAGTGCTTACGTATAATCAAACCGACGGTTATGCAAAAGTGGAGTTTGAGAATAAAGGAAAGGTTTTTTTAGCGGAGTTTATGGTGCGGCACAAAGGTAAAAAAGGCAATATGGACATCACTCGCTCTTTGGCGGAGTGGAATACAGAAAGCCTTGATTTTCAATATATTACAAATAAAAAATCAGAAGTTAGTCCGAAAGTAGAAGAGGTCAGCGGCTTGGATATTGAGCGTTTTACGAAGTCCGTTTTATTGGCGCAAGGCGATTTTTCAGCGTTTTTGAAAGCGGACGAAAAAGATAGAAGCGAGCTTTTAGAGAGCATCACAGGAACTGAAATTTACTCGCAAATATCAATTGCAGCGTTTGTAAAGCAGAAAGAAGAGGGCGAAAATTTGGAGCAATTGCGTTCCAAATTAGAAAATGTGGAAGTGCTTTCTGAGTTAGAAAAAACAGAACTGGAAGAAATTCAAACGGAATTGACAACTGATTTAAAAACGATAGAAACAGATAAGAAAGTTTTAGAAAAACAAAAACAAGACCTTGAGAAAGTAGTGGATTTAGAAAAAATAAAACTACAATTAGAAGAAAATAAGGAGAGGTTAGTTTCACAAAAACCTGATTATGAGGTTTTTATAAAAAAAATAGAAATCCAAAAAGCGATAATGCCGCATTGGGTAAATATAGAGAATAGAAAGCAGCAGAAAAAAATAATCAGTGAATCTGGGCAAAATATAAAGCTGCAAACAGAAAACTTTGAAGCAAAACAAAACGCTTTTTCTGTTTTGGAAAATGATTTTATGACGGCTGAACAATCGTTTTTTGAAACAGAAAAATCTAAAACAGAGCTTTTACCAAAATACGATGAAGCGATTATTATAGAAGAAAAAATAAAAGAAGTTGAAAAAAATATCATCAAATTAACAAGTGATAAAAAAGGTTTTGAAACGGCAGTTGTCGAGCAAAAAGATGCTGAAAAAGTAATTTTAGCTCAAAATATAGAAGCCGAAAAAGAGAAAAATGTACTTGAAAAATGGCTTGAAGAAAATAAAGTATTTCAATCTTTACAAGCCGATTTGGTCAAAATAGAAGAAAAAAGAAATGTTTTACAAGATATTTTCAAGAAAAATAAACAACTTTTAGCTGATTTTGAAAATAAAAAAGAAATACATACAAAAGCCGAAAAAGCTAAAATTGACGATTTTGCAGCTTTGCAAAAAAGCAGCTCAGAGGTAGAAGAATTACACAAGGAAATAGCAGAATTGGGTTGTGATTTGAGCGTTTCTGATGCTGTAACTTTTCGTCAGAAACTAAGCAAACGGGTCGAAAACAGGAGTGAACACATCAGTTATCTCGAAAATTTGCTCGAATACAGCCGTGATCATCGAAAAGTCCTTTCAGAATTGTACAAATACGAGGAAAAAGTGGATTCTTTGGTCGTACAGGACATTTATATTCACAAAGATATTTTGACTTCGATAGAGTTACTCGATGAGCTTCGGCACATTCGTGATTTTAAAAAAAGCAACTTTGCGCTTTATGACTTTGCACAAAATGCTCGTCTAACCTTACATGAAGGCGATGCTTGTCCAGTTTGTAAATCAACAGTGCATCCGTTTCGGTCACAATATTTTGAGGAACTTTTGGGCAAAAATTCACATAAATTAGCAGCCGAAAAAGAGTTGCAAGTTGCTGAAAAACAGTTGAAAGCCGTAGAAGAAAATCATCAAAAATTGACGCTCAAACAAGCGGAATTGCGACAAGAAATCCAGTCGTTTATCAAATACAAAGAAGAAAAATACGAAGGAAAAATCGAAAATGCGCACCAACAAATTGATACTTTTGAAGAGAAAATCGCTAAAATAAAAGAGAGTTTTGAAAGTGAGCATTTTGAAAATACGGATTTAGTCTTTTTGCACGAAAATTTGGCAAAACTCAAAAAAGAACTTTTGGAGGTCAATGCTTTGCGCAAAAAATTTGACGAGTTGAGTATAAAATTAACAGCGGCTCAAATAGAGAAAAACGAACGAGAAAAAACGGTACAAACACATCAATCAAAGATAGATATAGCTTTTTCTGAAATGCAAAATGCTGAAAATCAATGTGTTGAAGTTAAAAACGATTTTGAAAATAATGTTTTAATTCTCAACGAAATATTACTTTTATACGGCAAAAAATTTACGATAGAAAGTGCAAGAGATACTTTTGAAACCTTGAAAGGTAAGCAAGACGAATGGACAATAGCACAACAAAAAATCAATGATTTTGAAAAAAACAATGCCAAACGAGAAGGCGACTTGAAAGGAATATACGCAAATTTACTCAATATTGAGCAAAATTTACAAAAAATAAACGAAGAAATAACGCTTAAAAATCAGGATTTCGAGCAATTGAAAAAAGTGGTTTTTGATTTGATTGGCGAAAAAAATGCAACGCTCGAACGCAAAAAATTACTCGCTTTGTACGACGAAAAGAGTATAATTTTAAATGCTAAAAAAGAAGAAAAAAATAGTGTTCAAAATGACTTGGTTGCACTAAAAATACGTTTGGAAGAAAGCCAAAATAGACAAACAAAAGCCATTTTTTTGCTTGAAGAAATAGAAAAAAGTTTGACAGAAATTGTAGAAAAATTACCTTTTACTTCGCTTGATGAACTCGAAAACGAAACACAATCTGCTGGCGAAATCCAAGTATTAGAAGACAAAATAAAGGTTTTTCAAGACGAAATATTGAAGTCGGAACAGTCTTTGTCGGATAATAAAGTAGCGTTGGGAAGTCTTTTGGAAATCATAAAAGGATTTCCAACACACGAACAAATTTTAGCCGACATTGTGAATTTTAACCAAAAAATCAGCGAAAAAAATCAGCGTTTGGGCGGAATAAAAGAACGCTTAGAAAAAGACCAAAAAGCAAAAGAAAATAGTTCTCAAATTATACAAAGCATTGATAAACAGCAGGTTGAATACAATCGTTGGAGAGCGTTGAGCGATTTGATAGGTGCGGCAAATGGCAAAAAATTCAGAGTTTTTGCCCAAACTTTGACTTTGCGACAATTGGTCGCTTTTGCGAACAATCATTTAGAAAAACTAAGTGGTCGCTACCAAATCGACTGCGCAAACGACGAATCTCTGCGCCTCGACATCAAAGACACTTGGCACGCTGACAACCGTCGTTCTATGAATACGCTTTCGGGTGGCGAAGGATTTTTGGTCAGTCTTGCACTTGCGCTCGGGCTTTCAGAAATGGCTGGCAGAAACACGCAAATCAAGTCGCTTTTTATAGATGAAGGTTTTGGCACACTTGATGAAGCGACGCTCGATACGGCACTCACAACGCTCGAAAATCTGCAATCGCAGGGTAAAACCATAGGCATTATTTCGCACGTAAGAGAACTAAAAGAACGTATTGGGACTAAAATACAAGTACGAAAAAAAGGGAACGGTTTTAGTGAGATACAGATTATCTGAGTCCAAAACTATCAATAGACAAGTATTTTTTACTTGTTTTTGAATTTATTACTCCTAATTTTTTTATTTTTGTCTCAACTTATTTTAGCCTATTCAAAAACGCATTTAAAAAATCAAATAAAAGGTAAATTATGCAATTTCAAAACAAATTATTTTTATTTTTAGCCTTCACATTCTTACAAATTATGGAGAGCAACGCACAAGATTTTACAAAATATTTGCCTTATGCAGGTGGCGAATTAGGGGCAGTTTATACCAAATCTGCTACACGCTTTCGAGTTTGGTCGCCTAATGCAGAGGAAATAAAACTTCGCTTCTATGCAGAAGGAGCAGGAGGCAAAGCAACAAAAGAAGTCGATTTGAAAAAAGCCGCACAAGGCACTTGGTCGGCAGCTCCTACGGGTGATTTTGCTGGACAATACTACACTTTTCAAGCAAAAATTGCTGGAAAATGGTTGTCTGAAACGACTGATCCTTACGTAAAAGCGGTCGGTGTGAACGGAAAAAGAGGTATGGTGCTCGACCTTTCTACGACAAATCCTGATGGTTGGGCTGCTGATAAATCGCCCGAGCTCAAAGGTGGCGCAGTCTTATATGAGTTGCATGTTAGAGATGCTTCTATTGCTAAAAATTCTGGAATAAAGGACAAAGGGAAATTTATAGGTTTGACAGAGTTGGGAACTTTAAACACAAAAGGTTTGAAAACGGGTATCGACCATATCAAAGAATTAGGCGTGACACACGTGCATTTATTGCCTTCTTTTGATTATCTTTCGGTGGACGAATCTTCTAACAAACCGCAATACAATTGGGGCTATGATCCACAAAATTACAACGTTCCCGAAGGCTCGTATGCTACAAATGCAGCAAATGGCTCGGTACGTATCAAAGAGTTTAAAACGCTGATAAAAACATTTCACGACAATGATTTGAATGTAGTAATGGACGTAGTTTATAATCATACTCGTTTGACTGACGAATCTTCTTTTAGTCAGTTAGTACCAGGCTATTATTACCGTCAGAAAAAAGAAGGCGGCTATTCCAATGGCTCGGGTTGTGGCAATGAAACCGCCTCTGAGCGTCCGATGATGCGCAAATTTATGATAGAATCTTGCAAATATTGGGTACAAGAATACCACGTCGATGGTTTCCGTTTTGACCTAATGGGCTTACACGATATTGAAACTATGAACTTGATAGCCAATGAGTTACGTAAAATAAAACCTAATATATTGCTTTATGGAGAAGGATGGACAGCTGGCGATTCTCCGCTTCCTGAGGCTCGCCATTCTGTGAAAAAGAATGCTACTAAACTCAATGATATTGCTGTTTTTAGTGATGACATTCGGGACGGAATAAAAGGCGGTTGGTCAGATAAAAACGACAAAGGTTTCGTAAGTGGCAAGCCCGATATGGAAGAAAGTATCAAATTTGGTTTGGTAGGTGCAGTAAAACACGATGGCGTAAATTACGAAAAAGTCAATTATTCTAAAGAACCGTACGCTACAAAACCTTATAACACAATAAGTTACAACGAATGTCACGACAATCATACACTTTGGGATAGGTTGAAAAACTCTAATCCAAATGATAGCGAAGAAGACAGAGTAAAAATGGCTCTTTTGGCACAAACAATCGTTTTTACTTCACAGGGAATTCCCTTTTTGCACGCTGGCGCAGAATTTTGTCGTACAAAAGGAGGCGTTGATAACTCTTTCGAATCGAGCGACGAAGTAAATCAGTTGGATTGGGACAGAAAAACGCAGTTTGAAAATGTATTCAAATTTCATAAAAAACTAATCGCTTTCCGCAAGGCGCATCCTGCACTCCGTTTGGGAAGTGATGTAGAAGTGCAACAATACGTTAGTTTTCCAAAAGCTCCGAAAGAAAATTTTGTAGCCTACAACATCAAAGATGCACCAAATGGAGATGAGTTTCAAGAGATTTTGATGCTTTTTAATGCAAATAAAACAAAAGTAGCGTACAAATTGCCTTCGGGAACTTGGAATATTGCATTGAACGGTAGCACTTGGGTAGAAAAAGAAATGACGGTCAAAAAAACAATAGATGTTCCTGCAATAGGTGCTGTTATTTTGTATAGAAAAAAATAAAAGGTTCATTTATGATTTTGGCGCAATAGAACTATTTGTACTCTACGAACCCGTGAGGTCTGCAAGACCTCACGGGTTTATAACTAAAAGTTCCGTCAAAATCATAGATGAAAAAAATAATTTTGGTCGTTTTTATAGTGAAAAACGCTTGTCAATGTATTTTGACAAGCGTTTTTTTTGACTAAATCTTAATTATCTAAAAAATAAATAAACTCTGTTTCTGCATCAAGTTTTGTACTATCCGAAAGTGTCATTTTTACAGACAGTTGAAATGGTTTTATCTTGAAATTCGCTGGATTTCCTACTAATTTTTTGTCATTAAAAATCCCTATCTTAAAACCGTCAGAATGAGCGCCTATCGCTGTAAAAGTTGTAGGATTTCCACTATTTCCAATAGATGTAATATCATTTATTTTACTTCCTTTGAGGTGCTTGTCATCATAATCAAAAAGTGTCGTTACATCAATTGCAACAATAGTTACATCTTTTAATCCTGCATGACCAGGTTGTAAGCAAGTTAATGCGGTAGCACCGCTGATAAATGGATTAGCGTCTGCCACAAAAATAGCATCGTAACTCACATACACACTCTTGGGTAGATCATTTACAACGCTATCTTCCACTGTTTTTGTTACTGTAAATGGAGGATTGAATTTAAAAAAAACTTTATTTATTTTAAAAAATGGCGTTACATCGTGACAACAAGCACAAAAAATAACACCCATTACCAAAGGAAATAGAAGTACAAAAATTAGAGATTTAAGTTTCATTTTTAGAGATTTAAAATTTATAAAATAAGGTTTGCTACACAAAGTTAAGCTAAAATCTTAATTTTTCTATAAAACTTATTTTATTTTATACTTTTATTTTCAAAAAGCGTTTACTTTTGTAGCGTTAAAATCAAAACAAATGAATGTAGAAACCACAGCTGAATATTGTCTTTCAAAAAAAGGCGTAAAAGAAGATTTTCCTTTCGATGAAGTGACTATGACGATGAAAGTCATGGGAAAAATCTTTGCATTTATTCCCTTAGATTCAGACGTATTTACCATTGCGCTCAAATGCGACCCCGAGCGAGCTATCGAACTTCGTGAAACGTACGAGGAAATAACAGAAGGTTTTCATCTCAATAAAAAACATTGGAACGGTGTAAATTGTGAAGGAACTTTGAGCGATAAATTAATCAAAGAACTCATAGATCATTCTTACGAATTGGTCGTAAAAGGTTTAAAAAAATCTGAAAGAGAATTGTTAAGTACACTTTTTTAAGTAAGTTATTATTTACAGGTTACTTTACATTAATGAATCTAAAGTTTGCCACTTCGAGCCGACCTTAGCTCAATTCCGATTTTTGCATCTAAAAATAGCGTGCCGTAGGCAAAAAAGTGCTTTTGGGCTGTTGTTTGAGCGCAGCGAGTTTCAGAACAAAAGCACTTTTTTAGCTGTTTTAGATGCAAAAATCGTGGAATTGAGGTACAGTCTTGATTTTTTTGGTTACTTTTTTTATCAAGAAAAAAAGTGACGACATAACAGTCAAAATCTCCGTCAGCAAATTCCATTCATTTAATTCAAAATACTATCAAATCAGTTATAAATATTTATTAATTATTTTGACGCTTACTAATTCCAATATAAATTTTAAAAAATTAATTTTATGAAAAAATACATCTTATTGTTTATCAGTGTTTTAGCACTTTTTTCTTGTAAAAAAGACAACAATCCAACAGCGAGTTCAAGCTCCAAAATGGCTTTTCAATTTCAGTTTGACGCTACACAAGTTCGGCTCAATAACATTGGAAACCCTGCCGTACTTCCTATTGGAAATGCCGCACAAACGCCTGATTTTAAGCAATTGAGCGTACATTATATTGAGTTGGCGCAAGACAAATTTACGCTACTCGGAAAAGGCGCAATCGTTTATAAAGCGACAGAAGTCACTAAAAATGGCGAAAGTGCAGTAGATTTTGATAAAGCAGCCGTTTCGGGTCAAAACCAAGTTTTTGCAAGTATCAGTTTGAAAGATGTTGCTCCTGGAACTTACGAATGGGTGCGAGCGAGCGTTACGTACCAAAACTATGATATTAAGTTCAATATAAACGGTTTGCCTACAATTGGCGATTTGAAAAATCAATCTGGAACAATCGCTTCGTTTGTTGGTTTCAATACTTATTTGACAAAAATAAAACCTAAAACAAAAGAATTGAATGTAAATTTGGCTAAAAAACAAGGATTTTGGGCTTTTGAAACCAATTTTGCTGCACCTTACGATAGTTACAACGATATTTATTCAGGCGATGCACCTGCTGGCGCAACAACCGTTGTGAATCCTTTGGCAGCAACAAGCCCCGTTCCCGCAGGCTCTTGTGTAGTCACTGGAAAATTCCTCACACCTTTGGTAGTGACTGGAAAAGAAACAAAAGACATCACCGTCACGCTCTCTTTTTCTGTAAATAAAAGTCTGGAATGGAAAGACAGCAACGCAAACGGACAACTCGATTGGTATGCCGACCAAACAAAAAATAAAAACGAAGCTATCGTAGATATGGGATTGAGAGGTTTAATTCCAAGTTGGAAATAAAAAGATGGCTGTCACACGAAGTTTGGCTGTCATCAAGTCAAATAAACAACGACTGTTTAAAATGAAATTTATCAAACGAATATTTATAACAATCTTAATTCTAACAACAATTGGACTTTTGTTTCGTGGTTGGTTTTATAGACATTTAATGACTTATAAGTCGGTTGGGCTTCGGATTAATTATTCAGCGACAGACGAAAAACTTACTGACTATATTGACACAAGTATTGATAATCAAACAAACCCTGAAATTGAGCAAATAGTCAAAAATGCGCTTTCAATAACATCTAAACCACTTTACTTTACTGCCAACCAAAACGATACAGACCCGAATAAACTCATAACTTCTAAGTCAGCTCATTGCGTTGGTTATGCTTCATTCTTTGCTACAACTTGCAACTATCTTTTGAAGAGATATAACTTGGCGGATAGATGGACTGCAAAGCCACAAATTGGACAACTTTATTTTCTTGGGACAAACATTCATCAATATTTCAATTCTGCATTTTTTAAAGACCACGACTTTGTGATAATTGAAAATAAAAAAACAGGCGAAATATTAGCAGTTGATCCAACGGTAAACGATTATTTACACATTGACTTTATAACATATTCAGCTCATTAAAGCCTTCCTCTTTTCTCCTTCCCTTTTGGGGAAGGTCGGAATGGGGCTGGAAGATTTAGATGAGGTCACTTACACATTATTTTTATGAAAAAACAAAACACCACACTTTTCATCGCTTTATTTCTTTTTGCAAACATAAAAGCGCAAGACCTTTACATTCCACGCAACGTACAAGCCGCCTACCAAAACAATACCCGAAGTATGGACGGCAAACCTGGTGCAAACTATTGGCAAAACAAAGGACGTTACAATATTAATCTGACCGTTTCGCCGCCGAGTAGAACTATAAAAGGCTCAGAAACAATAGTTTATATAAACAATAAACCCGATACTGTTCGTAATCCGATTATAAAATTGATTATGAATATTCACGGAAAAGGAGCTGTCAGACAATTCCCTGTTTCAGACGGCTACCTTACAGACGGTATAAAAATAGACAATTATACCGAAAACGGAGTTCAAAAAAAGCTACGAGATGCTGGAAACAGCACTTATATGCCTATAAAATTGAGCAAAGGAATACCTCCAAAAGATTCCATTCGACTGACTTTTGATTGGCATTACGACGTTTCTTTAGAAAGTGGACGAGAAGGAATGTTGGATTCTACCACTTTTTTCTTGGCTTATTTTTATCCAAGAATTGCCGTTTTAGACGATATAAACGGTTGGGATAGAATGAACTTTACAGATGCACAAGAGTTTTACAATGATTTTAACGATTATGTTTTAAATGTAAATGTACCCAAAAACTTCTTGGTTTGGGCGACAGGCGATTTAAAAAATGTCAATGACGTATTACAAGCACCTTTTGCTGCAAAATACAACGCTTCTCTTACGGCAGACAATTCTGCAAATATCGTAACAATAGACGATATAAAAGCAAAGAACATCACTACTCAAAACGCTACAAATACTTGGACTTTTACTTCCAATAACATCTCAGATGTTGCGCTAAATATAAGCGATCATTACCTTTGGGACGCAGCGAGTGTTGTGGTGGATAAAAAAACAGGTCGTCGGGCAAGTGTACAAGCAGCTTATGACGATTCGGCTGTAAATTTTAGGAAAATGGTTGGTTTTGCTCAAAATGCACTTTCTTGGTTTTCCAATAATTACCCAGGCGTACCTTATCCATTCTCAAAATCCACTATTGTACAAGGCACTGCTGATATGGAATACCCAATGATGGCAAACGATAGCGAGCAGGAAGACCCAAAATTTAGCCAATTTATTGCTGAACACGAGATTGCGCACTCTTGGTTTCCGTTTTATATGGGCATAAACGAACATCGTTATGGCTTCATGGATGAAGGTTGGACGACTGCTTTTGAGTACCTTATTGGCATAAATGATAATGGCGAGGAAAAGGCAAGTCAATTGTTTAAAAGGTTTCGAGTAGAGCGTTGGACAAAAGAAGGCAATGAAGAATTTCAAATTCCTATTATTGTGCCAGGAAATACACTTTCGGGTGCAGGATTGGGCATTAATCAATATGGAAAACCAGCTTTGGCATATTTGGGAATGAAAGATATGTTAGGCGACGAGCAATTTACCAAATGTTTGCATGGTTTCATGGAGCGTTGGCATGGCAAACACCCGATGCCTTGGGATATGTTTTTCTCTTTCAATGACTTGGCTGGAAAAAATATGAATTGGTACTGGAATAATTGGTTTTTTACTACAAATTATACTGATTTGGCTATAAAAGATGTTGTTTTGAAGAAAAAAAATGCTAAAATAACGTTGAGAAATATTGGTGGTTTTGCTGCGCCTGTCGATATTGTAGTAGAATACGAAGACGGAACAATCGAAAAAAAGCATCAAACACCAGCGATTTGGGAGCAAAATCAGCGTGAAACTACCGTGAAAATTGACCTCACAAAAGCAGTGAAAAGTATAAAGCTTGATGGTAATATTTGGGTAGATGCCAATGAAAAAGATAACTTATGGACAAAAAAATAGGCGTTGTAATCCTTAATTACAATGGTAAAAAACACTTAGAAACTTTTTTGCCGAGCGTTATTTCAAACTCAGAAGGAGCAGAAATCGTAGTAGCCGACAACGGCTCTACCGACGATAGTTTAGCCTATCTCGAAACCTTTGGCGATGCTATAAAAACGATGGTATTAGACAAAAATTATGGCTTTTCGGAAGGCTACAATCAAGCGTTAAAGCATTATTGTGCAGATTATTACGTATTGTTAAATTCTGATATTGAGGTAACGAAAGGTTGGTTATTACCGATGTACGAAGCCTTAGAAAAAGACCCTACAATTGCCGCTTGTCAGCCTAAAATTTTGGCTTACAAAGACAAAACTAAGTTTGAACACGCTGGTGCAGCAGGAGGTTGGATGGATACGTTGGCATATCCTTTTTGTCGTGGACGAGTTTTTTACGAAACCGAAACCGACCTTGGACAATACGACAGCGAAGCGGAGATTTTTTGGGCTTCGGGTGCTGCGCTATTTATTCGAGCAACTCTTTTTCACGGCATAGGCGGTTTTGACCCTGATTATTTTGCGCACATGGAAGAAATCGACCTTTGTTGGCGGCTAAAAAGAGCAGGTTTTAAGATAAAAGCGATACCTTCGAGTGTAGTTTATCACATTGGCGGTGGCACTCTTGATTATCTTTCTACGAGAAAATCTTACTTAAATTTCCGCAACTCTATGATGACGATTTTTAAAAATGAACCCATTTCAAAGTTGCTTTGGTTTTTCCCTTTGCGCTTGATTTTAGATGGTATTGCTGGTGGAATGTATTTACTAAAAGGCGAATTTCGATTTATTCCGACCATTATTGCTGCGCATTTTGCTTTTTATGGTACTATTTTTAAAACCATCAAAAAACGTAAATTATTTTCGCAATATATTGAAAATCAACGAATTGCACCTTTTAATAAAAAAGCAATTTACAAAGGAAGTATTGTTTGGGCATATTTTGTCAAAAAGAAAAAAACGTTTATTCAGCTAATTAATAATTAAAAATGGGTAATTAAAAATTGCTATTTGCTATTGTCAATTGTATGTAATCTGAAAGGTAGTACATAATAATGCAAAAGGCGTATTATTTTTTGAAAATTGAAAAAAAAAGTATAAATTTGCAGGATAATTTTGAAAATAAAATAAATAAAAAATGGAACAAATATTAATTAACATAGATAGCCAATATACTTCCGCTTTTCTTGCTTTTTTAAAAACTTTAAACTATGTTGAAGTGAAAAAAATTAGTCAAAATGAGATACGTAAACTTGAAGAAGAAAGCACTCTTTTTTCTTTGAGTGGCGCATGGAAAGACAGCAGGAGTACAGAGGAGATAATAGAGGATATACAAGAAGCTCGATACTTTGAAAAAATAGTCACTTCACTATGAAAGGATACTTATTAGATACGAATATCATTGTATTTCTATTTAGAGATAAATATGAAATAGATAAAAAAATTGCCTTCTACGGACAGCGTAATTGTTTTATTTCTGAGATTACGTTAGCGGAGTTGAAATTAGGAGCTGAAAAGAGTAGCCAGTCAGTTCATAACCATTTCTTAATCGAGCAACTTACAAGTATAATCCAAGTAGTTCCAATTACACAGTCGCTTGATATTTTTGCAAAAGAAAAAATTCGCTTAGAAAAACAAGGTACACCAATGCATGATAATTTTGATGTGTTGATTGCAGCTACAGCTTTGTGTCACGACTTTACTTTAGTCACAAATAATATAAAGCATTTTACTTTTTTTCAAGGACTAAATATAGAAGATTGGGTAACAACAGCTTAAACAACTAATAATGCGACAGCATATTGATTTTTAATTAAAAAACCCCTATCTTTGTTTAGTAATTTAAAATTATTTATTTCATCAAAAAAATCTAAAAATTATGGCAAGTCCTTTTTTCAACGAACAAAAAATATTAGATTCTCGCAGTGGCGATTACAGCGAGCGTATGACCGTAGAAGGTGCAGTGAATAAGACCTTTTTATTGATGGCACTTCTTTTGGTAACGGCAGTTTTTAACTACGAAGCACAAAATCCACTACTCACTATGGTAGGAGCTATTGGTGGACTTATTGTAGCAATTATTGCAGCATTTAGGCAGCAAAATGCGAACATTTTAGCACCGATTTATGCACTATTAAAAGGATTATTTGTTGGTGGCATTACTGCAATGTACGCAGCGGCTTCAGAAGGTATTGTATTTCAAGCACTTACATTGACTATTAGCGTTTTATTAATCATGTTATTTTTGTACAAAACACGCATTATAAAAGTAACGGCAGGTTTGCGTACAGGCATTATTTTGGCGACAAGTGCTATTGCTTTGTTGTATTTGGTTTCGTTTGCGCTGTCTTTTTTCAGCATTTCAGTACCATACATACACGAAGGCGGAATGATAGGCATTGGTTTTAGCTTGTTTGTAGTAGGATTAGCAGCGATGAATTTGTTGTTAGATTTCGATAATTTTGAGCGTGGCGAGCAAGTCGGC